>NZ_JBFAWY010000004.1:247721-313707 GCF_040680575.1 Streptomyces sp. NPDC052020 | reverse complement strand
CACTCCTCGGCCTTGTCGTTGTCGATCAAGGTGAGCTTCAGGCCGTACTTCGCCTCCAGCGCCTCCTTGCGCGCGTACACGGCCTCCTTGCGGTAACCGACGATGATCGCGGCCTCGGTCAGCCCGACCTCCGCGAAGTTGCCGAGCGTCAGGTCGAGCACGGTCAGGCTGTCCTCGGCGCCCTCGGGCCCCACCGGCACCAGCGCCTTGGGCAGGGTGTCGGTGTAGGGGCGCAGGCGCCGTCCGGCACCGGCCGCCAGCACGAGGCCGATCATGCGGGTTCTCCTTCGTCGTGTACGGCGGGTGCGCCGCCCTTGTGGGCGGCCACCCAGAAGCGGATGCTCTCCACGAGCACCACGAGGGCGACGGCCACGGCGAGGACCGTGAGCGCGACCTTGAACTGCGAGGCGGTGAGCAGGACGGCCAGCACGGCGGCCAGCAGCGTGCGGCCCTCGTGGCCTCCGATCGCCCGCACCAGCCAGTGCGGGGGCGCACCCGCGTCGCCGCGGATGCGGTAGACCGTGTCGTAGTGATGGTAGGCGACCGCCGCCACCAGGCCGAACGCCGCCGGGAGCACACCGTTCACCGCCGAGCCCGCCTCCGCCTTCGTGGCCAGCAGCAGGACGGTGCCGTACTCGGCGGCGCGCAGGAACGGGGGGACGAGCCAGTCGAGGGAGCCCTTGAGCGGGCGGGCGACGGCGAGGCCCGAGGTGACGGCGTAACCGAGGGCGGCGACGGCCGGCCAGGGGCTGCCGAAGCCGGACAGGGCCGCGGTGGCGGTGACCGCGAGGCCGCCGAGCAGGGCGACGGCGGGGGGTGCGAGGGCGGGCAGGCGGCGGGCGGGGTGCCTGACGGCCGCCGCGAAGCCCCGGGCGAGCGGCCCGGAGTCGGCGAGGTCGGCCAGCGCCCCGGCCGCCCGGTCGGTTCTGCGGGCCTTGCGGGTCAGCGAGCGCAGCACACGGCCGGCCGTGGTGTACGTCGCCGCGAAGGCGCAGCCGATGAGCAGGGCGTAGAAGGTGATGCGGGGGGTGGTGACCGCCGTGAGGACGGCGATCATGGCCCAGCGTTCGCCGATCGGCAGAACGATCATCCGGCGCAGCCAGACCGTCCAGCCGACGCTGTCGAGCTTGTCGGACAGGGCGGCGGTGGGGCTGGTGTTGGCGGTGGCGTCGTGGTTGGCCTCGTTGAAGGAGAAGTCCACGACGTGGCGGCAGGTCTGCAGGACCATCGCGCCGAGGGCGAGGATCCACACGTCGTCGCCGCCGCGGGCGGCGCCCAGGGCGAGGCCGGCGTAGTAGGCGTACTCCTTGGCGCGGTCGAAGGTGGCGTCGAGCCAGGCGCCGAGGGTGGAGTACCGCAGGGAGTAGCGGGCGAGCTGGCCGTCGGTGCAGTCCAGTACGAAGGAGAGGATCAGCAGCAGGCCGGCGGCGGCGAATCCGCCGCGGGTGCCGGTGGCCGCGCAGCCCGCCGCGATCAGCGCGGTGAGCAGGGAGGCGGTCGTGACCTGGTTGGGGGTCAGGCCGCGCCGGGCGCACCAGCGGGCGAGGTAGCGGGAGTAGGGGCTGATGAAGAAGGTGGTGAAGAAGCCGTCGCGGGCCTTCACCGCCGACTTCAGGCGGACGGCCTCGTCGTCGACGGCGGCCACGGCCTGCCGGGCCTCGCCGCGGGCCCGCGGGTCGTCGGGGACGACGGCGACGAGGGTGCCGAGCTCGGGCCGGTGCACGTCGGCGCCGTCGGCGTCGAGGGCGGCGGCGATGCGGTCGGGGAGGCTGCCGACGGCGGTGGCGGCACCGGCCTGCCGGAACCTCGTCGCGAAGTCGGGGCAGGTGCCGCAGTCCGCGGTGTTCTCGCGGGCCATCGCGCGGGTCAGGGCCTGGCGGCCGGCCGGCTGGGCGGTCACGGCGCCGGGGATGGCGGCCAGCGGGAAGCGGGGGTCGGTGAGGCCGAGGCGCAGCGCGTGCGGGTGGCCCACGAACCGGGCGTCGACCACGGCGACCCGTTCCCCGCCCGGCACGCGGGCCAGCAGGGCTTCGGTCTCGGCGGCGTCGGCGGCGGTGCGCACCTCGAAACCGAGCGACCGCAGATCCCCCTCGATCGACGAACCGGGGACCGGCTGACCGGTGAGGATGGCGGTCGACAACCGAACTCACTCCCTGGGTGCCGACGACTGCGCGCCGGGCATGTGCACGATGGGGGCGCCCGGGTCTGCGCACCCGGGCGGGCATGTCGGCAGAGGTTATCGGATGACCAGAACGCCGCGTTCACCGCCCGTTTCTCGGTCGGCCAACGCGGCGTGCACACACCTTTGCCGCGGTCATCATCGGGGATCCGGGGCCCGGCCCACAAACCGCTCCTCCAGAACGGATATAGAGGATATAGCGGTTCTCATACCTAAACATCGGGCCCGGGAGCTTCGCTCCGGCGGCGACGGGCGGGGCGTCGCGCCGGGTACCGCGGGTACGGACAGCGGGCTCGCGAAGGGGGCCGCGGCGCTGCCCCCGAGCGCCGCAACGCTCTGACCTGGAGAACGTTTGCGCTGGTCAGAGCCAATGACAACGGTGTTCAGTGCCGCGTTGCCGGATACCCCCCGCCCGTAGTTCACTGTGATCCCGACGGACCTGGGAGAGGCGGTTTTCCATGGGGGCAGGGCACGATCACGGGCACGCCCACGGCGCGCCCGCCGGTGGTACGGCGACCGCCGCGTACCGCGGCAGGCTGCGCGTGGCACTGTCGATCACGCTCACCGTCATGGTCGTCGAGATCGTCGGCGGGGTGCTCGCCGACTCGCTCGCGCTCGTCGCCGACGCGGCGCACATGGCGACGGACGCCCTGGGGCTCGGGATGGCACTGCTCGCCATCCGCTTCGCGGCCCGTCCGCCCAGCGAGCGGCGCACCTTCGGCTACGCCCGCGCGGAGATCCTCGCCGCCCTGGCCAACTGCCTGCTGCTGCTCGGGGTCGGCGGATACGTACTGTTCGAGGCGGTCGAGCGGTTCATCACACCGGCCGGGACCGAGGGCGGCCTGACCGTCGTCTTCGGCGCGGTGGGCCTGGTGGCCAACACGGTCTCGCTGGTGCTGCTGATGCGCGGGCAGCGGGAGAGCCTGAACGTGCGCGGGGCGTTCCTGGAGGTGGCGGCGGACGCGCTGGGCTCGGTCGCGGTGATCGTCTCGGCGCTGGTGATCCTGGCCACCGGCTGGCAGGCCGCCGACCCGATCGCCTCGCTGGTCATCGGCCTGATGATCGTGCCGCGCACCTGGCGGCTGCTGCGCGAGACCCTGGACGTGCTGCTGGAGGCGGCCCCCAAGGGCGTCGACATGGCGGAGGTGAGGGCGCACATCCTGGCGCTCGACGGCGTGGAGGACGTGCACGATCTGCACGCCTGGACGATCACCTCGGGCATGCCGGTGCTCTCCGCGCATGTGGTGGTCAGCTCCGAGGCGCTCACCGGGATCGGCCACGAGAAGATGCTCCACGAGCTCCAGGGCTGCCTGGGCGACCACTTCGACGTGGAGCACTGCACCTTCCAGCTGGAGCCCGGCGGACACGCGGAGCACGAGGCGCGGCTGTGCCACTGAGGCACGCGGGGCGCCGCCGTGGACGAGCGGCGCGCCGGCCCGCCCGCGCCCCTGCCGCCCGCCCGTGGGCCCCGGCCCCGGGGATTCCCCTCGCGCGGCCCCGGGCACGATCACTCATCGGGCCCCACGGCGTCCGTCCGGGCCGTCCGCATGTCCCGCGCCGCCGCGCGCGGGACATGCGGACGTGCCGGGAAGCGCCGGGAGTGCCGGATTCGTACGGCAGACTGGGGCGCGAGGACCGATACGAAGGATGGGTATGCCGATCACACCTGCCGGCGCGGCGCACGACGCGCCGAACGGCACCGCGGACGCGATTTTGCTGGAACTGGTCGACGAGAAGGGCGTGACGATCGGCACCGCGGAGAAGCTCACCGCGCATCAGCCGCCGGGGCAGCTGCACCGCGCGTTCTCCGTGTTCCTCTTCGACGAGCGGGGGCGGCTGCTCCTCCAGCAGCGGGCGCTCGGCAAGTACCACTCCCCCGGCGTGTGGTCCAACACCTGCTGCGGCCACCCCTACCCCGGTGAGGCGCCCTTCGCGGCGGCGGCCCGGCGGACGCACGAGGAGCTCGGCCTCTCCCCGTCGCTGCTCGCCGAGGCCGGCACGGTGCGCTACAACCATCCGGACCCGGCCTCCGGGCTGGTGGAGCAGGAGTACAACCACCTCTTCGTCGGGCTGGTGCAGGCCCCGCCCGCGCCGGACGCGGAGGAGGTGGCGGCGACGGCCTGGGTGACCCCGGCCGAGCTGGCCGAGCGGCATGCCAAGGACACCTTCTCGGCGTGGTTCATGACCGTGCTGGACGCGGCCCGTCCCGCGATCCGCGAGCTGACGGGTCCGTCCGCCGGCTGGTGACCGGCCCCGGGGTCCTTCGTCCGGACCGGGCCGGAACCGGCCCCGTGAGCCGGGATGATCCAGACGAAAGACTCCGAGGCGGCCGGCCGCGCTTGAGCGGCAGGCCGGGCCGGATCGCCTGGCCGCCGCCGGCCGTGCGGGCGGCCCCGCAGATCCCGCCCGCCTCCTGGTGGGTTCGCGCACCAGGAGACGCCCGGCAGCGGGTCGAGGGCGCCGGGCGCGGTCGATACCATCCGCCGCATGGAGCCGCAGCTGCTGCACAGCGTCACCGGATCGGTCGCCACCGTCGTCATCCGCCACCCGGCCAAGCGCAACGCCATGACGGCCGCGATGTGGCGGGCGCTGCCACCGCTCCTCGACGAGCTGGCGGCGGACCCGGCGGTGCGGGCACTGGTGCTGACCGGGGCGGACGGGACGTTCTGCGCCGGGGCCGACATCGCCACCCTCCGGGGCTCCGCCCAGGAGGCCCAGGGGCTGGCGGTGGCCGCGGAGGAGGCGCTGGCGGCGTTCCCCAAGCCGACGCTGGCGGCGGTGCGGGGGCACTGCGTGGGCGGCGGGGCACAACTGGCGGCCGCCTGCGATCTGCGGTTCGCGGAGGAGGGCGCGCTGTTCGGGGTGACGCCGGCGAAGCTGGGCGTGGTCTACTCGGCGTCGGCCACCCGGCGGCTGGTGGCGCTGGTGGGTCCGGCCACCGCCAAGTACCTGCTGTTCTCGGCCGAGTTGATCGACGCGCAGCGGGCCCTGCGGACGGGGCTGGTGGACGAGGTGGTGCCCGAGGGGGAGCTCGGCAAGCGGGTCGCCAAGTTCACGCGGATCCTGGTGTCCCGCTCCCAGCTGACGCAGGCCGCGGCGAAGGAGTTCGCGAACGGCCGCACGGACCGCGACGCGTACTGGGCCGGGCAGGCGGACGCGAGCGGCGACACCGCGGAGGGCGTCGCCGCGTTCCTGGAGCGCAGGCAGCCGCGCTTCACCTGGAGTACGCCCGCGTCAGGATGAACCGGCCGCGCGCCCGGAGCCGGGCGACGATGTGCTCGGGAGCTTTCCGGGGCGGTCCCGCCTCGGCGCGCCGCGTCATGGCGTCGGTTCCCCGGCCGGGGCGGGGATGGCCGCCATGACGCGCGGTTCGCCTCTTCTTGCCAGGTCCTGCCCGGGTCCCGTCCGGCCTGGAGAACGTACCAAGCGGTTGGTAACGTGCCCGGCATGACGACTGCCGCCCTGGAGCCGCACGCCGGCCGCCGCTGCAACAACGCGCTCAACGCCCTGCACGCGACCCACTATTTCTCGCCCGACCTGGAACGCGAGCTGGGCGCGGTCGGGATCACCCACCCCCGGGCCGTCAACCTCGCGGTGCGCGCGGCGGCGCTCGGCCCGGTCGGGGCCGGCGCGGTGACGGCGGCGTTCTACAACTACAAGCACGAGCTCGTGGCCCGCCATGTGCCCGCGGTGTGGCGCAGCGCCGCTCCGGAACAGGTGCTGGCGGCCCGTCTGCGCGCCGTCGACGCCACCCTGCGCCGGCTGCTGGGCGAAGAGACCACGCGCTCCCCGGAGATGGCGGAGGCGGCGCGGCTGGCGCTGCGGGCCGCCGAGGGGTGCGCGCGCGCCGCCCGCCCGCTGTACTCCGCCCATGCCGACCTCCCCGTCCCCGACGAGCCGCACCTCGCGCTGTGGCACGCCGCGACCCTGCTGCGCGAGCACCGGGGCGACGGGCATCTCGCCGTGCTGATGGCCGCGGAGCTGGACGGCCTGGAGGCCGTGGTGACCCACACCGCGACCGGCAGGGGCATGGCCCCGACATGGGTGTTCTCCACCCGGGGCTGGACGCCAAAGGACTGGGACGCGGCGGTGGCCCGGCTGCGGGAGCGCGGCCTGCTCGACGTCGCGGGGGAGCTGACCGAGCGGGGCGTGGCGCTGCGCGAGGAGATCGAGCGGGAGACGGACCGGCTGGGCGCCGCTCCCTACGCGCACCTGGGCGCCGAGGGTGTCGCGCGCCTGACCGAGCTCGCGGCCGGGTTCGCGCGCACGGTGGCCGGCGCCGGCGCCTTCCCGGCGGATCTGTTCGGCAAGGGCTGACACGGCGCACGGGCCCGGGTGCGGGACGGGAGGCATGCGCGGCCGAGGACGCGGTACCCGGACCCTCCCCGGCCGGAGCGGCCGGGAGACGACAGGGAGGTTCCCGTGTTCCGAGCCATCGCAGACGTGCTGCGCCAGATCGGCGGCGCCATCGCCACCGTCGTGACGCTGCCCTTCCGGGCCCTGGCCCGGCTCTTCGGCGGAGCGTCGTCCACGACCCGCAGCCGCCGGGCCTGATGTGAGGGACCGGGACCCGCCGGGTGCCGCCCTGATCCCCCGTTGTCGGCGCCGCCTGCCACAATTGCCGCGCAACCTCAGTGAGAAGGCGGTACGGGATCGTGACGACACCCGGGTCCAGCGGGTCCAGCGGATCCAGCGCGGCAGGGACCATCGAAGGCAGGATCGCCGAGGAGCTCGGCGTACGGGAGCGGCAGGTGAAGGCCGCCGTGGAACTGCTCGACGGCGGTTCGACGGTGCCCTTCATCGCCCGCTACCGCAAGGAAGCGACCGAGACGCTCGACGACGCGCAGCTGCGCACGATCGAGGAGCGGCTGCGCTATCTGCGGGAGCTGGAGGACCGCCGGACGGCGATCCTGGAGTCGGTGCGCGAGCAGGGCAAGCTCACCGGGGAGCTGGAGGCCGCGATCCGGGGCGCCGAGACCAAGGCGCGCCTGGAGGACGTCTACCTGCCCTACAAGCCGAAGCGGCGTACGAAGGCGCAGATCGCGCGTGAGGCGGGCCTGGAGCCGCTGGCCGAGGGGCTGCTCGCCGATCCGTCGGTGGAGCCCCTGGCCGCGGCCGCCGGGTTCGTCGACGCGGACAAGGGCGTGGCGGATCCGCAGGCGGCCCTGGACGGGGCCCGGGCGATCCTCACCGAGCGCTTTTCCGAGGACGCCGACCTCATCGGCGAGCTGCGCGAGCGGATGTGGGCGCGCGGGCGGCTGGCGGCCAAGGTGCGGGAGGGCAAGGAGGAGACGGGCGCCAAGTTCGCCGACTACTTCGACTTCGCCGAGCCGTTCACCGAGCTGCCCTCGCACCGGATCCTGGCCATGCTGCGCGGCGAGAAGGAGGAGGTGCTCGACCTCGTCCTGGAACCCGAGGACCCGGCCGAGGCCCCTGCGGGCCGCTCGTCGTACGAGGCGATCATCGCCGGCCGGTTCGGGATCGCCGACCGCGGGCGCCCCGCCGACAAGTGGCTGGCCGACACCGTCCGCTGGGCCTGGCGCACCCGCGTCCTGGTCCACCTCGGCATCGATATCCGGCTGCGGCTGCGCACCGCCGCCGAGGACGAGGCCGTGAAGGTGTTCGCGGCCAATCTGCGCGACCTGCTGCTCGCCGCCCCGGCCGGCACCCGCGCGACGATCGGCCTCGACCCCGGCTTCCGCACGGGTGTCAAGGTCGCCGTGGTCGACGCGACCGGCAAGGTGGTGGCGACGGACGTCATCCACCCGCACGTCCCGGCCAACAAGTGGGACGAGGCGATCGCGAAGCTGGCGCGACTGGCGAAGGAGCACGCGGTCGAACTGGTCGCGATCGGCAACGGCACCGCCTCCCGCGAGACGGACAAGCTCGCCGCCGACCTCATCGCCAGGCACCCGGAGCTGAAGCTGACCAAGGTGATGGTGTCCGAGGCGGGCGCCTCCGTCTACTCGGCCTCCGCCTTCGCCTCGCAGGAGCTGCCGGAGCTGGACGTGTCGCTGCGCGGCGCGGTGTCCATCGCGCGCCGGCTTCAGGACCCGCTGGCGGAGCTGGTGAAGATCGACCCGAAGTCGATCGGGGTCGGTCAGTACCAGCACGACCTGTCCGAGGTGAAGCTGTCGCGGTCGCTGGACGCGGTGGTCGAGGACTGTGTGAACGGCGTGGGTGTCGACGTCAACACCGCCTCCGCCCCGCTGCTGGCGCGGGTTTCCGGCATCAGCGCGGGCCTCGCGGAGAACATCGTGGCGCACCGGGACGCCAACGGGCCCTTCCGTTCCCGCTCGCAGCTCAAGAAGGTGCCCCGGCTGGGCCCGAAGGCGTTCGAGCAGTGCGCGGGCTTCCTGCGCATCCGCGGCGGAGACGACCCGCTGGACGCCTCCAGCGTGCACCCGGAGGCGTACCCGGTGGTGCGGCGCATGGTGAAGACCACCGGGCAGGAGGTCGCCTCCCTCATCGGCAACACGGGCGTGCTGCGGTCGCTGCGCCCGCAGGACTACGTGGACGAGACGTTCGGCCTGCCGACCGTCACCGACATCCTCAAGGAGCTGGAGAAGCCGGGGCGCGACCCGCGGCCCGCGTTCCGGACGGCCACGTTCAAGGAAGGCGTGGAGAAGATCTCCGACCTGTCCGCCGGGATGGTCCTGGAGGGCGTCGTGACCAACGTGGCGGCCTTCGGGGCGTTCGTGGACGTCGGCGTGCACCAGGACGGCCTGGTCCATGTGTCGGCGATGTCCAAGACGTTCGTGAAGGATCCGCGGGACGTGGTGAAGCCCGGGGACATCGTCAAGGTGAAAGTCCTCGACGTCGACATCCCGCGCAAGCGGATCTCGCTGACGCTGCGGCTGGACGACGAGGCGGCCGCGCAGGGGCGGCAGGGGCAGCAGCGCGAGCGCGGCGGGCGGCCCCCGCAGCAGCGGCAACGGCAGCAGCGCCAGGGCGGCCAGGGCCAGGGGCGTTCGGGGAACCAGCCCCGGCAGGGCCAGGCGGCGGCCAACAGCGCGATGGCCGACGCGCTGCGGCGGGCCGGACTGGCCTAGGCTCTCTGGTTTGGCGTACCGGCCCGGGAAGGCGGGGACAGGCTCGCCGAGGCCGGTCACGCCGCCGTGCCAGGGGCGCCCGTCCGGCGGGTGCCCTCGCCGCGAACGGTCGCTCGCCCCGCGGGTCTCCTGCCTGTCGCGCCTTGCCCGCCGGGCCGGCCCTGCCCGCCGGCGTAGGGACGCGCCCGCGGCGCCGGGCGGCGGGCGGGCCTGCCGCCCGACTCGCCGACCGCGATGAGCCGCCGTCGCGAGCAGCCCGTCCGCGCAGGGCCCCCCGGCCGAGCCGGTGGGGGCCGGAGCTCCGATGGCGGCCCGTCGTGCGTGCCGCTGCCGTACTCGCCCGTGAGACAGGCGTCCTGAGGACGCGGCCGGTGTCCCCGCGCCCGGGCCGGGGCCGCGCTCCGTAGCACGCGCCGAGGCAATCGCGGCGCGTCCAGTTCACCGTGCCTGACCGGCCGCATCCGCCGGGCAGTGGCCGGCCGGGCGCCGCCCGCTCCGGCGTGCCGCGCGCAGGCGACCGACGGGGCCACCCCTCCTCCGCGGCCCGCTCCCACCTGATCGCCATGGGGTCCCGGGCAGGCGCAGGTAACGAGTTGGTTGCCAGGAAGACGTTCCCCCTTGACGCCCCCTTCGCCGGACCCTTACGTTCCTCGCACTGATAGGAAACCTTCCTAACAGTCACAATGATGTGACGGCGCCCCCCCGCACGGACGGTGGCGGCGCGCCGGTGTACGAGGAGGCAGGTCCATGGCCGGTACGGCGGGTTCCCCCGGCACGCCGAGCGTGCTGCGCGCCATGAACGACCGCTCCGCGCTCGACCTGCTCGTCGCGCACGGACCGCTCACCCGCACCCGCATCGGCGAGCTGACCGGCCTGTCCAAGCCGACGACCTCGCAGATCCTGGGCCGTCTGGAGGCGGCCGGACTGGTGCGGAGCACCGGCAGCCAGACCGGCCGCCCCGGCCCCAACGCGGTGCTGTACGAGATCCGCCCCGAGGCCGCCCACGTCGCCGCCCTCTCCGCCGACCCGACCGGCATCACCGCCGTCGTCGCCGACATCACCGGCGCCGAGCGCGGCCGCTGCCGCATCGAGGCCGACGCCGTCGCCCAGGACGTGCGCCACCGCACCGCCCAGCTCGTCGCCGAAGCCACCGGCGGCGCCCTGCGGCAGGCCGGGCTCGGCCAGGACGAACTGACCGCCACCGTCATCGGCACCCCGGGTGCCATCGACCCGCGCACCGGCCGGCTGCGGTACGCCCCGCACCTGCCGGGATGGCATTCGCGCGCCCTGCGCACCGAGCTGGCGGAGGTGCTCGGCACCCCCGTCTCCATCGAGAACGACGTCAACCTCGCCGCGGTCGCCGAGCAGTACCAGGGCGTCGCCCAGGACCACGACGACTTCGTCCTCGCCTATGTCGACGAGGGCGTCGGCGCCGCCATCGTGCTCGGCGGCACGCTGCTGCGCGGCGCCACCGGCGGCGCCGGCGAGATCGGCTACATGCCGCTGCCCGGCGCTCCGCTGGCCCGCGGGGGCGCCGACGTCATCGCCCGGGAGGACGCGGGAGGCGGCTTCCAGAGCCTGGTCGCCGCGTCGGCGGTCCGGCGGCTGGCCGGCGGCACCGAGGACCTGGCCGAGGCGCTGGCCGACGCCACCGTGCTCGACGAGGTGGCCCGGCGCCTGGCCACCGGGCTCGCCGCCGTGGTCGCCGTCGTCGACCCCGAGCTCGTCGTCCTGTCCGGGCAGGTCGCCCAGGCCGGCGGTGACGCCCTGCGCGCCCGGGTCGAGGAGGAACTGACCGGGCTCGCCCTGCCCCGGCCGCTGCTGCGCATCAGCGACCTGGAGGGCGACCCCATCCTCACCGGCGCGCTGCGCACCGCCCTCACCCAGGCCCGCGACACCGTGTTCGACACGAGCAGCGCCTGACGCCCGGGAACCTCCCTCTCCCTCGCTCCCCTCCGATCCCCGTACACGTAAAGGACGTTCGTCATGCCGCGATGGCGTATACCCCTGCGCGCGCCCGTGGCGCTCGCCGCGGCCGGACTGCTGCTCGCAGGCTGCGCCAACCCGAGCACCGGCAGCGCCGACGACGACCCGGCCAAGCCGGTCACGCTGAAGTTCTGGCACGGCTGGTCGGCGCCCGGTGAGGTGAAGGCGATCAACGACTCGATCGCCCGCTTCGAAAAGCTCCACCCGAACATCGAGGTGCGGGCCACCGGGAACGTCACCGACGCCACCACCAACCAGGCGCTGCGCGCCGGCGGTGACGAGGCACCCGACGTCGTCTCCTCCTTCACCACCAACAACGTCGGCCAGTACTGCGACTCCGGGATGTGGGTCGATCTCGACCCGTTCCTGCGCAAGACCGGCCTGGACAAGAAGAAGGTCTTCCCCGAGTCCCTGCTGAACTACACGAGTTTCCAGGGCAACCAGTGCGCGCTGCCGCTGCTCGCGGACGCGTTCGGCATGTACTACAACAAGGACGCCTTCGAGGAGGCGGGCATCGCCCGGCCGCCGCGCACCATGTCCGAGTTCGTCGCCGCCGCGAAGAAGCTCACCGTCCGCAGCGGCAACTCCTACGAGCGCGTCGGGTTCATGCCCAACTTCCGCCTCTACCAGAACAGCCCCGACCGGCTGTTCGCGCAGTGGGGCCCGGCCTACTTCGACGAGGACGGGCACGCGCGGCTTTCGAAGGAACCGGCCGCCTACGACTTCTTCGAGACCGTGCAGAAGCTCAGGGACGCCCAGGGCGGGTACGAGGCCCTGGAGAGGTTCCGCACCTCGTTCGGCGACGAGATGTCGAACCAGAACGCCTTCCTGACCGGCAAACTGGCGATGCACCTCGACGGCGAGTGGCGCGGGCTGATGCTGAAGGATGCCGAGGCCGGCTTCGACTGGGGCGTCGCCCCGCTGCCCGTCCCCGACGACCAGGCCGAGACGTACGGACGCGGCTATCTCACCGGCACCGTCGTCGGCATCGCGCACAGCAGCAAGCACCAGAACGCCGCGTGGGAACTGGTGCGGTTCCTGACCGCGGACACCGATCAGGTCGTCGCCTTCGCCAACGCCATCCACAACGTGCCGTCCACGTACGCGGCCCTGAAGTCGCCGAAGCTGGACGCCGATCCGGCCTTCCGCACCTTCCTCGGCATCGCGCGGAACAAGTACAGCCAGGTACTGCCGCCCTCCACCAACGGCGGCATGTACATCGTGCAGTTGCAGGACTTCGCGTACGGCCAGGAGGCGGGTGAGGTCCCGGACCTGAGGAAGGGCCTGCGACGCCTGGACGAACTCATCGACGCCGACACCCTGCAGTCGCAGAACTGAGGAGCGCGCATGGCACTCACCCTTTCCCGCCCCGCGCGCCGCAGACTGCGCACGCTGGGCTTCCTCTCCCCCTGGCTGATCGGGTTCAGCGTCTTCTTCGCCTACCCGCTGATCGCCACGGTCTACTTCTCCTTCATGCACTACAACCAGATCAAGGCGCCCGCCTTCGTGGGGCTGCGGAACTGGAAGTACGTGTTCCAGGACATGCCGCTGTTCGGGCCCGCCCTGGGGAACACCCTGTGGCTGGTCGTGGTGATGGTGGCCCTGCGCGTCGTCTTCGGACTGTCGCTCGGACTGCTCGTCACCAAGATCAAGACGGGTGTGGGTTTCTTCCGCACCGCCTTCTACCTGCCGTACCTGGCGCCACCGGTGGCCGCGACGGTCGCCTTCGTCTTCCTGCTGAACCCGGCCACCGGGCCGGTGAACGAGGTCCTCTCCCACATCGGCGTCACCGGCCCCAACTGGTTCAACGACCCTTCCTGGGCGAAGCCGTCCCTGGTGATGCTCTCGCTGTGGGGCATCGGCGACCTCATGGTCATCTTCATGGCCGCGCTCCTCGACGTGCCCAAGGAGCAGTACGAGGCCGCGGAGCTCGACGGCGCCGGCGCCTGGGCCCGGTTCCGGTACGTGACCTGGCCGTCCATCACGCCGATCGTGATGTTCGCCGTCGTCACCGGTGTCGTGCAGACCATGCAGTACTACACCCAGGCCCTGGTCGCCGGGAAGATCGCCTCCGGTGTCTCCATCGGCCCCGGCACGGTCATCCAGCCCGGCTACCCCGACCACTCGACCCTCACGGTCCCCCAGCTCGTCTACTCGATGGGCTTCCAGAACTTCAACACCGGCGCGGCGTGCGTCCTCTCGCTCGTCCTGTTCGCCATCGCCATGGCCGTGACCATGCTGCTCATGCGCAAGCGCTCGGGCCTGCTCGCGGCGGAGGACTGACCGACATGACCTCTACGACACCGATCCCGGCCCCCGCCGCCGTCGCCGAGCGCGCGCACGAGAGCGGCCCGGCCGGGAAGCGCGCCCGCCGCAAGCGGGTCCTGAACTGGATCGCCGTGCACAGCATCGCCATCGCGGTGGCGCTGCTGTTCGTCCTGCCGTTCGTGTTCGTCTTCCTGACGTCCGTGATGAGCGACGACCAGGCCATGAGCGGCGAGCTGTGGCCGGACGCGTGGCACTGGGAGAACTACACCACCGTCTTCCGCACGGACGGCTTCCTGGACTGGTGGAAGAACTCCCTGATCTACGCCGGTCTGGGCACGCTGTTCACGGTCTGCTCGGCGATCCCCGTCGCCTACGCGCTCGCCAAGTTCCGCTTCCGCGGCCGCCGTACGGCGATGATCCTCGTCATCTCGACGATGATGCTGCCGCCCCAGGTCATCGTGATCCCGATGTACCTGGTGTGGGCCCAGCAGTTCCATCTGTCCGGGACGCTGTGGCCGCTGATCATCCCGATGGCGTTCGGCGACGCGTACTCGATCTTCCTGCTCCGCCAGTTCCTGCTGACGATCCCGAAGGAGTACATCGAGTCGGCGAAGGTCGACGGCTGCGGTGAACTGCGCACCCTGCTGCGGATCGTGGTGCCGATGGCCAAGCCGGGCATCGCCGCCATCGCGCTGTTCCAGTTCTTCTACTGCTGGAACGACTACTTCGGGCCGCAGATCTACGCGGCCCAGAACCCGGCTTCCTGGACGCTGAGCTACGGTCTGGAATCCTTCAAGTCCGCGCACAGCGTCAACTGGAACCTGACGATGGCCGCGACGCTCCTGGTGATGGCGCCGGTCTGCATCGTCTTCTTCTTCGCACAGAAAGCCTTCGTCGAAGGCGTCACCCTCACCGGAGTAAAGGGCTGAGAACTGCTATGAAGCTCGCTGTGGTCGGCGGAGGATCGACCTACACACCCGAACTCGTCGACGGATTCGCCCGGTTGAGGGACTCCCTGCCCATCGAGGAGCTCGTCCTCGTCGACCCGGCCGCCGACCGGCTGGAGCTGGTGGGCGGTCTGGCCCGGCGCATCTTCGCCAAGCAGGGCCACCCGGGCACCGTCCGCACCACGAGCGATGTGGACGCGGGGGTCGCCGACGCGGACGCGGTGCTGCTGCAACTGCGCGTCGGCGGGCAGGCCGCCCGCGCCCAGGACGAGACCTGGCCCCTGGACTGCGGCTGCGTCGGCCAGGAGACCACCGGCGCCGGCGGTCTCGCCAAGGCCCTGCGCACCGTGCCCGTCGTCCTCGACATCGCCGAGCGGGTGCGCCGCGCCAATCCGGACGCCTGGATCATCGACTTCACCAACCCGGTGGGCATCGTGACGCGCGCCCTGCTCCAGGCCGGGCACAAGGCGGTCGGCCTGTGCAACGTCGCCATCGGATTCCAGCGCAAGTTCGCGAAGCTGCTCGGGGTGGACCCGGCGCGGGTGCACCTCGACCACGTCGGCCTCAACCACCTCACCTGGGAGCTGGGCGTACGCCTGGGCGGCCCGGACGGCGCGGACGTGCTGCCGCGCCTGATCGGCGAGCACGGCGACGCGATCGCCGAGGACCTGCGCATGCCGCGCGCGATCGTCGACCGGCTCGGCGTCGTCCCCTCGTACTACCTGCGCTACTACTACCAGCACGACGAGGTCGTGCGGGAGCTGCGCACCAAGCCGTCCCGGGCCGCCCAGGTCGCGGAGATGGAACGGGAACTGCTGACGATGTACGGCGACCCCTCGCTCGACGAGAAGCCGGAGCTGCTGGCGAAGCGGGGCGGTGCCTTCTACAGCGAGGCGGCCGTCGACCTGGCCGCCTCGCTGCTCGGCGCGGGGGGCTCGCCGCACCAGGTGGTGAACACGTACAACAACGGCACGCTGCCCTTCCTCCCCGACGACGCGGTGATCGAGGTGCAGGCGGCCGTGGACGGCGAGGGCGCGCGCCCGCTGCCGGTGCCGCGCCTCGACCCGCTGTACGCGGGCCTGATCGCGAACGTCACGGCCTACGAGGACCTGGCCCTCCAGGCCGCCCTGCGCGGCGGGCGCGACCGCGTCTTCCGGGCGCTGCTCGCCCATCCGCTGGTGGGCCAGTTCGAGTACGCCGAGCGGCTCACGGACCAGCTGATCGCGCACAACCGGGAGCATCTGGCGTGGGCATGACGGTCCTCGCCATCGACGCGGGGAACAGCAAGACCGACGTCGCGGTGGTGACGGCCGGCGGCCGGGTCGTCGGCACGGCCCGCGGCGGCGGGTTCCAGCCGCCCAGGGTGGGCGTCGAGGCCGCGGTGGACGTCCTGGCGGACGCCGTCGGCCGCGCGTTCGCCGAGGCGGGCGTCGGCGCGGCCGGCCAGGTGTCGGCGTGCCTGGCCAACGCCGACCTGCCGGTGGAGGAGCGGGAGCTGGCGGCGGCGCTGCGCGCCCGCGGGTGGGCCCCGGCCGTCGACGTCCGCAACGACACCTTCGCGGTGCTGCGGGCGGGTCTGCTGGAGGACGCCGAACCGCGCGGCGTCGCCGTGGTGTGCGGCGCGGGGGTCAACTGCGCCGGCATGCTGCCGGACGGCCGCACCGCCCGCTTCCCCGCGATCGGGAAGATCTCCGGCGACTGGGGCGGCGGCGGGGGGCTGGCCGAGGAGGCCCTGTGGTACGCGGCACGGGCGGAGGACGGCCGCGGCGAGGCGACGGCCCTGATGCGGGCACTCCCCGCCCACTTCGGCCTGGACTCCATGTACGCCCTGATCGAGGCGTTGCATCTGGGCCGGATCCCGATGGACCGGCGCCACGAACTGACCCCGGTCCTCTTCGCCACGGCGGCGGAGGGCGATCCGGTGGCCCGCGCCCTGGTCGACCGGATGGCCGACGAGGTGGTGGCGATGTCGACGGTGGCGCTGCGCCGGCTGGACCTCCTGGACGACGAGGTGCCGGTCCTGCTGGGCGGCAGCGTCCTGGCGGCCCGCCACCCGCAGCTCAACGACCGCGTGGCCCGGCTGCTGAGGGACCGGGCGCCGAAGGCGACGCCCCGGGTGGTGACTCAGCGGCCGGTCCTGGGAGCGGCCCTGCTGGGCCTGGACGCGATCGGGGCTCCTCCGGACGCGCATGCGCGGGTGCGCCGCCACTTCGCGGGCTGACGGACGGGCCCGCGAGCGCCGGATCGCGCGGTGCGGTCCGGCGTCCGCGGACGCCCGCTGTGGTCCGGCGCCCGCGCAGGCCCCTCAGCGTTCCGTCACCTTGCCGTCGGCCACCTCCAGGCGGCGGGTCACGCGCACCGCGTCCAGCATCCGCCGGTCGTGGGTGACCAGCAGCAGGGTGCCCTCGTAGGCGTCCAGGGCCGACTCGAGCTGCTCGATCGCGGGAAGGTCGAGGTGGTTGGTCGGCTCGTCCAGCACCAGCAGGTTGACGCCCCGGCCCTGGAGCAGGGCGAGGGCGGCGCGGGTGCGTTCGCCCGGGGAGAGGCTGGCGGCGGGGCGCAGGACGTGGTCCGTCTTGAGGCCGAACTTGGCCAGCAGCGTGCGGACCTCGACCGGTTCGGTGTCCGGCACCGCGGCGCGGAAGGCGTCCAGCAGCGACTCGGGCCCGTGGAACAGCGCACGGGCCTGGTCCACCTCGCCCAGGAGGACGCCCGAGCCGAGCGAGGCGTGCCCGGCGTCCAGGGGGACCCGGCCCAGGAGGGCGCCGAGCAGGGTGGACTTGCCCGCGCCGTTGGCCCCGGTGACCGCCACCCGGTCCGCCCAGTCGATCTGGAGGGACACCGGGCCGAGCGTGAAGCTGCCGCGCCGCACCTCGGCGTCCCGGAGGGCGGCGACGACCGCTCCCGAGCGCGGGGCCGCCGCGATCTCCATCCGCAGCTCCCACTCCTTGCGGGGCTCCTCGACGGCCTCCAGGCGTTCGATGAGCCGCTGGGTCTGGCGGGCCTTGGCGGCCTGTTTCTCGCTGGCCTCGCTGCGGAACTTGCGGCCGGTCTTGTCGTTGTCGCCCGCCTTGCGCCGGGCGTTCTTCACGCCCTTGTCCATCCAGGCGCGCTGGGTCCGCGCCCGCTCCTCCAGGGCCGCCCTCCGGTCCGCGTACTCCTCGTAGTCCTCACGGGCGTGCCGCCGGGCGGTCTCCCGCTCCTCCAGGTAGCCCTCGTAGCCGCCGCCGTAGAGGTTGATCCGCCCCTGCGCGAGGTCGAGTTCGAGGACCTTGGTGACGGTGCGGGCCAGGAATTCCCGGTCGTGGCTGACGACGACCGTCCCGGCGCGCAGGCCGGACACGAAGCGTTCCAGGCGCTCCAGACCGTCCAGGTCCAGGTCGTTGGTCGGCTCGTCGAGGAGGAAGACGTCGTAGCGGGAGAGCAGGAGGGAGGCCAGGCCGGCCCGGGCGGCCTGGCCGCCGGAGAGCGAGGTCATCGGCTGCTCCAGGCCGACCGCCAGGCCCAGGGTGCCCGCCACTTCCTCGGCGCGCTCGTCCAGGTCGGCGCCGCCGAGCGCGAGCCAGCGCTCCAGGCTGGTGGCGTAGGCGTCGTCGGCACCGGGGGCGCCGTCGACCAGTGCCTGGGTGGCCTGGTCCATCGCGCGCTGGGCGTCGGCGACGCCCGTGCGGCGGGCCAGGAAGGCCCGGACCGTCTCGCCCGGGCGCCGCTCCGGCTCCTGGGGCAGGTGACCGACGGTCGCGGCCGGCGGGGACAGCCGGACCTCGCCCTGTTCCGGCGCGGCCAGCCCGGCGAGCATCCGCAGCAGCGTGGACTTGCCGGCGCCGTTGGCGCCGACCAGCCCGATCACGTCGCCGGGGGCGACGACGAGGTCCAGGCCGGTGAACAGGGAACGGTCGCCGTGGCCGGCGGCGAGGTCCTTGGCGACGAGGGTGGCAGTCATCAGACGCCGATCCTAACGGCCGCTCCCCCGCCGCCCCGGCCCGGTTTCCGGCGGGCGGCCACGAAGGCGGGCGGCCGGGGAGGCGGCCGGCACGTTTTCCGGCGCCCGCGCCGCCGCGTACGGCCGGGTGTTCCGCTACCGTCCCCGCGTGGAGACCGGACAGGGTGACGAGGTCGTCGTGGTCGGCGGCGGGGTGATCGGGCTGACGACGGCCCTCGTCCTCGCCGAACGGGGCCGGCGGGTGCGGGTGTGGACGCGGGAGCCCGCGGAGCGGACCACCTCCGCGGTCGCGGGCGCGCTGTGGTGGCCGTACCGGATCGAGCCGGTGGCGCTCGCCCGGGCCTGGGCGCTGCGTTCCCTGGACGTCTACGAGGAGCTGGCGGCGCGTCCCGGGGAGACCGGCGTGCGCATGGCCGAAGGGGTGCTGGGCGAGACCGGGCTGGACGAGGCCGTCGCGTGGACGGCGGCCCGGCTGCCCGGTCTGCGGGCGGCGACCGCCGAGGAGTACCGGGGGGCGGGGCTGTGGGCACGGCTGCCGCTCCTCGACATGCCCGCTCATCTCGCGTGGCTGCGGGGCCGGCTGGTGGCGGCGGGCGGGGTCGTGGAGGAGCGCGCGGTGTCCCATCTGGCGGAGGTCCCGGCCCGGACCGTGGTCAACTGCACGGGGCTGGGCGCCCGTGCGCTCGTACCGGATCCGTCCGTACGGCCCGTGCGCGGCCAGTTGGTCGTGGTGGAGAACCCCGGCATCCGCACCTGGCTGGTGTCCACCGGCCCGTCGGGAGGGATGGCGTACTTCTTCCCGCAGCCCGGCGGGCTGGTGCTGGGCGGCACGGCGGAGGAGGACGCCTGGTCGGCGGAGCCGGATCCGGCGACGGCCGAGGCGATCGTACGGCGGTGCGCGGCGCTGCGGCCCGAGATCGCCGGGGCGCGGGTCCTGGCGCACCGGGTGGGTCTGCGGCCGGCGCGGCACGCCGTGCGCCTGGAGCGCGAGGTGCGGCCGGACGGGCGGGTGGTGGTGCACAACTACGGGCATGGCGGCGCGGGTGTGACGGTGGCCTGGGGGTGTGCGCGGGAGGCGGCCGCGCTGGCGGAGGGCTGAGCACGGCCGCCCGGCCGCCCGGCCGCGCACGGCCGGCGGGCGAGGACGACGAGGCCCGAGGCGGCCGGCATGAACGCCGGCCGCCGGTGTGCGCCAGTCCGTCGAGCATGCGCGTCACAGGCAGCACCCTTCGGCCCGTACATGGCCGGATCTGTCCTTGGACGCGGCTTTTCTCCCCTGGGTGACGCCGCTCTCGACGCCTCAGCAGCGGGTGACGGGCTCGCCCGCCGTCAGGTGGTAGGCGGCGCGCTCGTCGAGCAGCAGCGGCACGAGAGCGCGGGCGGACTGCCGCAGGGGTATCAGGGCGCCGTCGCCGGCGCGGCGCGCGTGGACGCCGTGCAGGGCGAGTTCGTCGCCGAACTCCGCGTACTGGGCGGCGTCGAGCCGGTAGGCGCAGGGCGGGTCCGGGAGCACCTCGGAAGGCTCGGGCGGGTCGTTGTCGGCGCCGCCGAGGTAGACCGGGCCGGTGTCGCGCAGGCCCGCGGTGCGGGCGGCGCCGGTGGCCGCCCCGATGCGTCCGCGCCGCTCGTCGGCGTAGGCGAACAGGCCCTTGAGCGCCGCCAGTTGGGAGCGCACCCGGCGGCGGTTGTTGAGCGCCTCGTCGGTCCGCTCCTCGTCGGTGAGCGCGTCGACGCGGCTCTCGATGAGCAGGCCGACGGCGTGTTTGACGCCGGACATGTTCCGCAGGATGCGTTCCTGGCCGTCACCGGCGGTCTGCCGGACGGGGTCGCCGGTGACCGGGTCGGTCCAGATGCCGTAGGTGCCGGTCGAGTAGCCGGCCGCCCCCGCGGCGGGGCGCACGTACGCCCCGGACAGGACGCGGGCCTCGTCGTGGACGGCGTCCCGGGTGTTGAGGCTGCGCGGCCACAGGTCGAACAGGTCCTTGTCGTAGTACGGGGGCGTGGCGCCGTACTCGTGCAGGTCGTAGATGACGTCGGGGCGCCGGTCGCGGACGACGGCGGCCAGGGCGCGGGCCTCGGCGGTCTTCAGGGCGAGGTGGTCGCGGTTGATGTCGACGCCGTCGCCGTTGCCTCGGGTGTCGGCGGCCCGGCCGTCGGGGTTGGCGGTGGGGACGACGAGCACGGTGGTGCGGTCCAGGAAGCGCCGGGTGCGCCGGTCGGTCGCGTACGCCAGGTCGCGGACGGTGGACAGGCATGCCTCGCGGCCCGCGGGCTCGTCGCCGTGCTGGCTGCACACCAGCAGCACGGTGTGCGGGGCGGAGGCGCGGCCGAGGGTGACGAGCTGGATCGGCCGGCCCTGCCTGGTGGTGCCGACGCGGTCCACGGAGACCCGGTGGCTCGCCCGGTCGGCGGCGGCCAGGAGCCGCTGCTCCTCGGGCTGCGTGGTCCAGCGGGCGCCGTCCGACCGCTCGAAGCCGGTGCGGGGCGGGGCGGGCGCGGCGGCGCCGGCGGCCTGGGTCGGCGCCGTGACGAGGGACGCGGCGAGGGCCGCGGTGGTGAGGATCAGGACGTGGAAGCGGTTCACCGGCCTGCCCCCGGGACGCGGTGGGCGGCGGACGGCGCGGTGACGCCGTCGAGGGTGGCGGCCCCCGGCGCGGTGGCCGGGGAGCCGGCGGTGGCGCGGGCGAAGGCGGCGGGTCCGCCGGCGAACGGGACGCGGGCCGAGGTGCGGGCGAGGTCGAGGGTGAGGGTCGGCGTGTCGGCCGGGGGGTCGATGAGGTCCTTGTCCGTGCCCGCCACGATGAGCGCCAGCCGGTGCCCGGCCGGGACGACGTGATCGGTGGCGGCCAGGTCGAGGGTGATGGTGTACGGCTTGCCCGGGGTGAGCGGGACGCCCTTGCCGTCGTCGGCGTGGTTGCCGAGGTCGGCCCAGCCGCGGCTGACGATCGTGTAGTCGACGTCGGCCGTCCGGGCCGCCGTCTTCCGGAAGCAGGAGCTGTCGCCCGGTGTGCTCGCGCCCCAGCAGGTGCGGTCGGTGAGCGTGGTGATGCCCTCGCCGGCGTCGGCGTAGTCGCGGATGGTGGCGGGGCCCAGGTCGACGAGGACGGCGGACAGGTGGGCCGTCGGCGTGCTGGGCGTCGCGGTCACGGTGACCGTGGAGGAGCCGGACAGGCGCAGGTCGCGGGTGAGCGGGCCGGTGGTGAACCCGGCCTTGTCCGGTGTCGGTGTGTGGATCCGGGCCGCCCAGTCGGTCTCGCTCAGCTCCCGGTCGTCGGTGAAGGTCTCGGTGCCGCGGCCCGCGCGCAGGCCGAGGGTGCCGACGCCGGGCGCCGTGCCCCGGCCGGGGCGCAGGGTCGTGTCCCGGGTGCCGCGCGGCGGCCAGACGGCGGAGGTGACCCACTGGCCCGGGCGGCGTTCGATGTCGGCCATGGGTTCGCGGTCGATGCCGTTGTCGTAGCCGAGGAGTTCGTGGTCGAACCAGCGGTGCAGGGTGTCGACCCACTCGGCGCGGCGGAAGTCGAAGGGGTCGACGTGGCCGGTCTGGGAGAGCCAGATCTTGCGCTCGACGCCGTTCTTCGCGAGCGCGTCCCACCACGGACCGACGTGCCGCATACGGACGTTGAGGTCCTGCGTGCCGTGGATCAGGAAGACGCTCGCCTTGACCTTGCGCGCGGCGCGCACGTAGTCGCGCTCGGTCCACAGCGGGGTCCAGTCGCCGGTGCGCGGCGCCTGCTCGACGAGCTTGCGCTGCACCGCGCCGCAGGCGGCGCGGGCGTCGGGGCTGTTGACGTGGTTCGACAGCCGGTCGGGGCCGGTACCGTACAGCGGGGCGCCCTGGCTGAAGTAGTAGTCGTACCAGGAGGAGATGGCGGCGATCGGGACGATCGTCTCCAGGCCCTCGACGCCGGTGGCGGCGACCCCGTTGGCTATGGTGCCGTCCCAGCTCTTGCCGATCATGCCGGTCCGGCCGTTGGTCCAGCCGGCCCGGGCCCGCTCGGCGCCGGTGCGGGTGGTGTACGCCGCGGCGCGGCCGTTGAGCCAGTCGACGACGGCCTTGGCGGACTGGATGTCGGAGCGGCCGCCGACGTCGACACAGCCGTCGGAGCGGTTGGTTCCGGCCAGGTCCACGCCGACGAAGGCGTAGCCGCGGGGCACGAAGTAGTTGTCGTAGAACAGCGGCATCTGCACGACGTCGCCGTCGGCGTCGTATGTCTTCTTCTGGCCGTCGTTGCCGCGCCCGCAGCAGGAGTAGTACGGGCTGGCGTCCATGATGACGGGGACCTTCCGGCCCCGCTGGGCGGGTTCGGCGGGGCGGACGATGTCGACGGCGACCCGGTCGGTCCTTCCGTCGCCGTCCCCGTCGAGCCCGGTGTCCACCCATACGGCCTCGCGGATGGCGTCGCCGTACGAGTACACGGGTTCGCTCGCGCGCGGGGCGGCGGCCTGTGCCGCGGCGGGCGTGACGAGCGTGGCCAGGAGGGCGGCTGTGGCCGCCGTCGCGAGCGGTCTCCAGATCGTGCAGCGCGTGCGTGTCGGCATGCGCGGACGGTACATCGGTCAACTCCCGTACAGAAGAGGGCATCCGGACGCCGGACGGTGCTCGGGCCCGCTCGCCGGTCCGGTGGTGTGCGACGGGGACCGTGGAGCGGGGGTGACGGGAGGGGTGGCGGGGCCGGTGGCGCCGGGCGGGCGGAGCGCGCGCCGTGGTTCATGGCGGCCGAATGGCGATCGTGTGACAGGGGTGGTCATGGACATACCGGAGCCACCGGGGACTCACTAGGCTCCGAACAGACGTCCTAACTCTACGACTTGGAGTTTTCGTGCACCGCAGAATCATCGTGCCGGGAGCGCTCGCCATGGCCGCCCTGCTGCCGGCGATCCCGGCGTCGGCCGCGAGCTTCTCCCCCGGCGCGCCGGGCATCGGCGACCCCTACTACCCGGCCTACGGCAACGGCGGATACGACGTCTCCCACTACGACCTGCGGCTGAAGTACCAGCCGGCCACGGACCGGCTGGAGGGGACGGCGACGATCCTGGCCAGGACCACCCAGGACCTGTCGCGGTTCAACCTGGACTTCCTGCTGGACGTGAGCGAGGTGCGGGTGAACGGCGCCAGGGCGGCGTTCGCGACCGCCGGCGAGCACGAACTGGAGATCACCCCGAAGAGCCCGCTGCGCAAGGGCGCGCCCGTCACCGTGGTGGTGCGCTACAGCGGCGTGCCGTCCGAGCAGCGTGCCTACGGCTTCACCAGCTGGCACCGCACCCCGGACGGCGGCGTCGCGGCCAACGAGCCGGAGGCGGCCTGGTGGTGGTTCCCCGGCAACGACCATCCCCTCGACAAGGCCACCTTCGACGTCTCCGTGCAGGTGCCGGACGGCAGCCAGGCCATCTCCAACGGCACGCTCCAGTCCTCCACCTCCCGGGCGGGCTGGACGCGGTGGAACTGGCGGTCCGACAAGCCGCAGGCCACCTATCTCGCCACGCTGGCCGTCGGCCGGTTCGACCTCACCACCTCCACCACCGACAGCGGCATCCCGGTCGTCAACGCCTACAGCGAGGACCTCGGCCCGCACGCCGGCGCCGCACGGGCCAGCGTCGAGCGGACCGGGGAGATCGCCGACTGGCTGACCGGCTACTTCGGGCCGTACCCGTACAACGCGCTGGGCGGGTACGTACCGAACACCGACACCGGATACGCGCTGGAGACGCAGACCCGGCCGTTCTACAGCCCCCGGCAGTTCGCGAACGGCTCCAACACCTCCGTGGTGGTGCACGAGCTGGCCCACCAGTGGTACGGCGATCTGGTGTCCGTGACCGGCTGGAAGGACATCTGGATCAACGAGGGCTTCGCCCGGTACGCGCAGTGGCTGTGGTCCGAGCACGAGGGCGAGGGCACGGCGCAGGAGCTCGCCGATTACGTCTACGCCTCCCACCCGGCGGACGACCCGTTCTGGACGGTCAAGCCCGGGGACCCGGGGCCGGAGAACCAGTTCGACATCGCCGTCTACGACCGGGGCGCCCTGGCCCTGCAAGCGCTGCGCGACGAAATCGGGGACGAGGCGTTCTTCGCGATCCTCAAGGGCTGGCCCCGGACGTACGCCCACGGCAACGCGACCGTCGCCGACTTCCGCCGGTACGCCGAGGAGGTCTCCGGCCGGCCGCTGGCGGCGCTCTTCGACACCTGGCTGTACCAGCCGTCGAAGCCGGCCGCGCCCGCGGCACGGGCGGCGTCCATAGCGCCCGCCGCGGGCACGCCGGTGCCGCCGAAGTCCTGGAAGAAGATCGCGGCGACCAACGGCGTGCACGAGCACGGCCATGGGCAGGAGCGTGGGCAGGCGCACGAGCGCTGAGCGGGCGGCGGGGCGGCCCGCTCAGGCCCCCTTCGGCCCCCTTCGGCCGCCGTCCCCACCGGCCGTCGCCCTCGCCGGGGGCGCGGAGCCGGGTCCTCGGACGGCCGGGCGTCAGGCGCGAGGCATCGCCGGGCCCGCCCGGCCTACGCGAAGGCGGCGTCACCCCGGACACCGTGGTGTCCGGGGTGACGCCGCCGCGGGGGCCGCCACCGCCGGCGCCGGCCGGGGCGGCGCTACTTCATCAGCTCGGTGCGCTCCCCGGCGGCGTTCTGGCCGACGCGGCGGCGGACACCGAACCAGCCGGCGATCAGCATGACCGCGATCACCGGGATGAGCAGGAGGGTCTTGCGGCCGACCTCCGGGTCGTTCCACATCATGCCGAGGCAGGCCAGCAGGAACGCGATCGTGGCGATCTCCGTGACCGGGCTGCCCCACAGGCGGAAGTGGGGCCGGGTGACCAGACCGGCCTTGGCGCGGCGGACGAAGATCGCGTGGCAGATCATGATGATCACCCAGGTGCTGATGATGCCCAGGGAGGCGACGTTCAGCACGATCTCGAACGCCTGGCTCGGCACCAGATAGTTCAGGCCGACACCGAGCACACAGATCCCGCAGGTCAGCAGGATGCCGCCGTAGGGGACCTGGCTGCGGCTCATCACGCTGGTGAACTTGGGCGCGGAGCCCGCCATCGCCATGGAGCGCAGGATGCGGCCGGTGGAGTACAGGCCGGAGTTCAGCGAGGACATGGCCGCCGTCAGGACGACGAGGTTCATCACGTCGCCGGCGGCGGGGACGCCGATCTTGGACAGGACGGTGACGAAGGGGCTCTCGCCGGCCGAGTAGACCGAGCCGGGCAGCAGCAGCGCCAGCAGGACGACGGAGCCGACGTAGAACAGGCCGACCCGCCACATGATCGAGTTCACCGCGCGCGGGACGACCTTCTCCGGCTCGGCGGTCTCGCCGGCGGCGACGCCGACCAGCTCCAGCGCGGCGTACGCGAAGATCACGCCCTGCATGACCAGGACCACGGGCATCAGGCCGTGCGGGAAGACACCGCCGTGGTCCGTGATCATGTGCAGGCCGGGCTTCTCTCCGCCGACCTCGTGCTGGGTGGCCAGCAGGAAGACGCCGATCAGCATGAAGCCGACCAGGGTGGCCACCTTGACGATCGCGAACCAGAACTCCATCTCGCCGAAGATCTTCACCGAGATCAGGTTCACGGCGAGGACCACGGCGAGCGCGATCAGGGCGAGCACCCACTGCGGGATGCTCGTGAACATGCTCCAGTAATGCGTGTACAGCGCGATCGCGGTGATGTCGGCGATACCGGTCGTCGACCAGTTCAGGAAGTACATCCAGCCGGCGACGTACGCGCCCTTCTCGCCGAGGAACTCGCGCGCGTACGACACGAAGGACCCGGACGAGGGCCGGTACAGGACCAGCTCGCCGAGCGCGCGTACGACGAAGAACGCGAAGACGCCGCAGACGAGGTAGGCCAGCGCCAGGGCCGGGCCGGCGTTGTGCAGACGGCCACCGGCGCCCAGGAAGAGGCCGGTGCCGATGGCGCCGCCGATGGCGATCATGTTGACGTGGCGGGCCTTGAGGTCCTTGCTGTAGCCGGCGTCGCCCGCGTCCGCGGGCGTCTGGGCTGCCTGGGGGTGGTCGGCAGCCTGTGCCGTGTCCACGGCGTCCTTGCTCACGGGTGGTACCACTCTCTGGTGCGCCCGGGCGGGGTACGCCCGGGACGTCCGTACGTGTCCTGGCCCGCACCACCCATCAACGGGGCACAGACCAAGGCAGCACTTTCCCATACGATCGCGGTCACATGCGGTGGCGCATGTCACAGAGCGTGACTTCTCACATGATCCACGGCCGGTCTCCACCGCGGCCACCGCGCCTTCACCGCGCGGTCACGCGGGGCCGCACCGAGGTTTCACAGCACTGGTGAGACAGTGATACTGCTGCACATGACGACCGACACCGAGCAGCCGACCCTCACGATCGACGAGCTGGCCGCGCGGGCCGGTGTCACCGTGCGCACGGTCCGCTTCTACGGCACCAAGGGCCTGCTGCCGCCCCCGGCGCTCGGTCCGCGCCGGGTGGGGCGGTACGGCAGGGAGCACCTGGCCCGGCTGGCGCTGATAGAGGAGCTCCAGCACCAGGGCATGACGCTCGCCGCGATCGAACGGCGGCTGCGGCGGCTGCCGCCCGGCCTGTCCGCCGAGGATCTCGCCATCCACCGCGCGGTCGTCGCCTCCTGGGCGCCGGACGCCGTGGAGACGGTCACCCCGAAGGAGCTCGGGCGGCGGGCGGGCCGGCCGCTGACCGGCGAGGAGGTGGAGCGGCTGGCGGCGATGGGCGTCGTCGAGCGGGACGGGGACGCCTACCGCGTCGACACCGGGCTGCTCCGGCTCGGTGTCGAGCTGCTCGACGTACCCCTGTCCCACCGCACGATCCTCGCCGCCCGCACGGCTCTGCTGGAGCACTCCCGCGCCGCCGCGCAGGATCTGTCGCGGCTGCTGCGGGAGGCGGTCGGCGAACGCGGGACCCGGGACGTGAAGTCCCTGTCCGCCCACATGCAGCCGCTGGTCGTGCAGGCCCTGCTGACCACCTTCCAGCGCTCGCTGCGCGAGGAGCTGCGGGAGTGGCTCGGCGGGGACGCCGGGAGCGACGGGCCGCGGGGCTGATCGGCCGCGGGGCCGGGGGCCTCAGCGGCCGTCCGTGAAGATCTCCCCCTTCTCCGCCTTCTCCACCAGCAGGGCGGGCGGCGCGAACCGGTCGCCGTAGCGCTCGGCGAGCTCCCGCGCGCGGGCCGCGAAGCCCGGCAGGCCCCTTGCCGTCCCGGCGCCGCCGTCGTAGCCGTTGATGTACTGGAGCACGCCTCCGGTCCAGCCGGGGAAGCCGATGCCGAGGATCGAGCCGATGTTGGCGTCGGCGACGGAGGTCAGCACGCCCTCCTCCAGCAGCCGGACGGTGTCCAGCGCCTCGGCGAACAGCATGCGCTCCTGCATGTCCCGGAACGGGATCCGGTGGCCGGGCCTGGTGAAGTGCTCCCGCAGGCCCGGCCAGAGCCCGACGCGCTTGCCGTCCTCGCCGTAGTCGTAGAAGCCGGCGCCGCCGCTGCGGCCGGTGCGGCCGAACTCGTCGACCATGCGGTCGATGACGGCCTCGGCGGGATGCGGGGTCCAGGTGCCGCCCGCCTCCTCCACGGCGCGCTTCGTCTCGCCCCGGATCTTGCGGGGCAGGGTGAGGGTGAGTTCGTCCATCAGGGACAGCACCTTGGCCGGGTAGCCCGCCTGGGCGGCGGCCTGCTCCACCGACGCGGGCTCGATGCCCTCGCCGACCATCGCCACGCCCTCGTTGATGAAGTGGCCGATGACACGGGAGGTGAAGAAGCCGCGCGAGTCGTTGACGACGATCGGCGTCTTGTTGATCTGCCGGACGAGATCGAAGGCGCGGGCGAGCGCCTCCTCCCCGGTGCGCCGCCCCTTGATGATCTCGACGAGCGGCATCTTGTCGACGGGCGAGAAGAAGTGCAGCCCGATGAAGTCGGCCTGCCGCTCCACGCCCTCGGCGAGGGTGGTGATGGGCAGGGTGGAGGTGTTGGAGCACAGCAGCGCGTCGGGCGCGACGACGTTCTGCACCTCCTGGAACACCTTGTGCTTGAGGGCGGTGTCCTCGAAGACGGCCTCGATGACCGCGTCGCAGCCCGCGAGGTCCCGCGCCTCGGCGGTGGGCGTGATGCGGGCGAGCAGGGCGTCGGCCTTCTCCCGGGTGGTGCGGCCCGTGGCCACGGCCTTGTCGCAGAGCTTCTCCGAGTAGCCCTTGCCCCTGGCGGCGGCCTCCGGGGAGACGTCCTTCAGGACCACGTCGATGCCCGCGCGGGCGCACGCGTAGGCGATGCCGGCGCCCATCATCCCGGCGCCGAGGACGGCGGCCTTGCGGACCTGGCGGGGCCGGACGCCCCGGGGGCGGTTGGCGCCGGAGTTGACGGCCTGGAGGTCGAAGAAGAACGCCTGGATCATGTTCTTCGACGTCTGCCCGGCCGCCAGCTCGACGAAGTAGCGGGCCTCGATGACCTGCGCGGTCTCGAAGTCGACCTGCGCGCCCTCGACGGCGGCGGCGAGGATGTTGCGCGGCGCCGGGTAGGGGGCGCCGCCGGTCTGCTTGCGCAGGTTGGCCGGGAAGGCGGGCAGGTTCGCCGCGAACTTGGGGTGGGCGGGGGTGCCGCCGGGGATGCGGTAGCCGGGCCGGTCCCAGGGCTGCCGGGACTCGGGGTGGGCGTCGATGAAGGCGCGGGCCCGGGCGATCAGCTCCTCGCGGGTGCCGGCCACCTCGTCGACGAGGCCGTTGTCCAGCGCGCGGCGCGGGCTGTACTGGGTGCCCTGGAGGAGGACCTTCAGCAGCGCGTCGGTGATGCCGAGGAGGCGGACGGTGCGGACGACGCCGCCGCCTCCCGGGAGCAGGCCGAGGGTGACCTCGGGGCAGCCGATCTTGGAGCCGGGCGCGTCCAGGGCGATGCGGTGGTGGCAGGCCAGGGCGATCTCGTAGCCGCCGCCGAGCGCGGCGCCGTTGAGGGCGGCGACGACCGGTTTGCCGAGGGTCTCGATGCGGCGGAGGTTTCGCTTGATCGCCATGCCGCCGTCGAACAGCTCCTGCGCGGTCTCGGGGGTGACCCGGATCAGGTCGCGCAGGTCGCCGCCGGCGAAGAAGGTCTTCTTGGCGGAGGTGACGATCACGCCGCGGATGGTGTCCTGCTCGGCCTCCAGGCGGTCGGTGATCGCGGCGAGCGATTCCCGGAACGCCCGGTTCATGGTGTTGGCGGACTGGTTCGGGTCGTCGAGGACGAGGGTGACGACGCCGGTGTCGTCCTGTTCCCAGCGGATGGTGGTGCTCTCGGTCGTCATGACGGGGGTCTCCAGTGAGGTCTCGTGATTCCGCGGGGAGTTCAGACGCGCTCGACGATCGTGGCGATGCCCATGCCGCCGCCCACGCACAGCGTCGCCAGGCCGTAGCGCTTGTCCTGGCGCTCCAGTTCGTCGACGAGCGTGCCGAGGATCATCGCGCCGGTGGCGCCGAGAGGGTGGCCGAGCGCGATGGCGCCGCCGTTGACGTTGACCTTGTCCAGGGACAGCCCCATGTCCTTGACGAAGCGCAGGACGACCGCGGCGAACGCCTCGTTGATCTCGACGAGGTCGATGTCGTCGATGGTCAGCCCGGCCTTGGCGAGCGCCTTGCGGGTGGCGGGGGCGGGGCCGGTGAGCATGATGGTGGGCTCGGAGCCTGACACGGCGGCGGAGACGATCCGCGCGCGGGGGGTGAGCCCGTACCGGTCGCCGGTCTCCTTGGAGCCGATGGCGACCAGGGACGCGCCGTCGACGATGCCGGAGGAGTTGCCCGCGTGGTGGACGTGGTCGATCCTCTCGATCCAGTGGTACTTCTGCAGGGCGACGGCGTCGAAGCCGCCCAGTTCGCCGATGTCGGCGAAGGACGGCTTGAGTCCCGCGAGGGAGTCGGCGGTGGTGCCGGGGCGCATGTGCTCGTCGCGGTCGAGGACGACCAGGCCGTTGCGGTCCCTGACCGGCACCACGGACCGCGCGAAGCGGCCCTCCTTCCAGGCCGTGGCCGCCCGCTCCTGGGACAGGGCGGCGTACTCGTCGACGTCCCGCCTGGAGAAGCCCTCCAGGGTGGCGATCAGGTCGGCGCCGATGCCCTGGGGCACGAAGTTGGTGGCGAGGTTGGTCATCGGGTCGTTGAACCAGGCGCCGCCGTCGGAGGCCATCGGCACCCGCGACATCGACTCGACACCGCCCGCGAGGACCATGTCCTCCCAGCCCGAGCGCACCTTGGCGGCGGCCAGGTTGACGGCCTCCAGACCGGAGGCACAGAAGCGGTTCTCCTGCACCCCGGCCACGGTGTCCGGGAGCCCGGCGGCGATGGCGGCGATGCGGGCGATGTCGGAGCCCTGGTCGCCGACCGGGCCGACCACGCCGAGCACGATGTCGTCGATGGCGGCCGGGTCCAGGCCCGGGAAGCGGGCGCGGAGCTCGTGGATGAGTCCGACGACCAGGTCGACGGGCTTGGTGCCGTGCAGGGCACCGCCGGCCTTGCCGCGTCCGCGCGGGGTGCGGATCGCGTCGTACACATACGCTTCGGTGGTCACTGGCTGGCCTTTCACTGGGGGTTTTCGGGCGGGTCCGGCGCGGGGTCGGGCGCGGCGGGGGCCGCGGTCACGGGGTCAGGAGCCGGGGGACGTCCCAGTCGCGGGCGACGGATTCGGTGTCGGCGCCCGGCAGGGCGGGGCCGGTGCGGACGGCGGTGGCGGTCGCGGAGAAGCGGGGCGCGGGGGCGGGCTGGGTGAGGCCGCCGTGCTCGGTGAAGGTGGAGCGGGCGGCGAGGTGCGGATGGTGCGGGGCCTCGCGCAGTGACAGGACGGGCGCCACGCAGGCGTCGGAGCCTTCGAAGACGGCCGTCCACTCGTCCCTGGTGCGGGTCCTGAAGCGGGCGGCGATCGCCTCGCGCAGCTCCTCCCAGCGGGCCGGGTCGTCGCGGGCCGGGGCCTGGTCCGCAATGCCGAGGAGGTCCAGGAACTCGTCGTAGAACCGCCGCTCCAGCGCGCCGACCGCCATGTACCGGCCGTCGGCCGTCTCGTAGGCGCCGTAGAACGGGCAGCCGCCGTCGAGGAGGTTGGCGCCGCGGCGGTCCTGCCAGCCGCCGGCGGCGAGCATGCCGTGGATCATCGCGGCGAGGTGGCTGGCGCCGTCGACGATGGCGGCGTCCACGACCTGGCCGGTGCCGCTCGCACGCGCGTGGTGCAGGGCGGCGAGCAGGCCGACGACGAGGTAGAGCGAGCCGCCCGCGTAGTCGCCGAGGAGGTTGGCCGGTACGGCGGGGGGCCGGTCCGGCGCGCCGATCATGCCGAGCGTGCCGGTGAGGGCGAGATAGGAGATGTCGTGCCCCGCGCGGGGGGCGAGCGGCCCCTGCTGGCCCCAGCCGGTCATACGGCCGTAGACCAGGCGGGGGTTGCGGGCGTGGCAGGGTCCGGGGCCGACGCCCAGGCGCTCGGCCACACCGGGGCGGTAGCCCTCGATCAGGAGGTCGGCGCGGGCGGCGAGGTCGAGGACGCGGCCGGGGCCGTCCGGGGACTTGAGGTCGATCACCACCGAGCGCTTGTTGCGGTTGGTGACGTCGCGGGCGGGGTCGATCCCCAGTCCGGGGCCGCCCGGGCGGTCGACGCGCACCACGTCGGCGCCGAGGTCGGCGAGGAGCATGGCGGCGAAGGGGCCGGGCCCGATGCCGGCCAGCTCGACCACCCGCACGCCGGTGAGCGGGCCGCCGCCCGGCTCGTCCGCCTTCGTCATCGAGCCCCCAGCTCCGTGACACAACCGATGTAACACCAGTGATGCTAGGAACGCGCTCCACCCGGCACAAGGGCCTGGGCAAGCAAGCGCTTAGCCTCTTCCGTCCGGCGGTGGCGCCCCGGGCGGTCCGCCGCGCGTCCGGCTCCGCCCCGCGGCCACGGCCGCCCGCTCCGCCTCCGGGCTCGTCATCGCACCTTGCGCATCCCTCACGCTAGCCTCGGCCACCGACAACGGCGCGTGGGTGCGGACCGGCGGCGACAGAGAGGCCAGTGGGTGTCATGAGCAGGCTGGACAGGACGGACCGTCCGTACGACATCGTGCTCTTCGGGGCGACCGGATTCGTCGGCGAGCTCACCGCGGAGTACCTCGCCGCCCACGCGCCCGAGGGACTGCGCTGGGCGATCGCGGGACGCCATGAGGACAGGCTGCGGCGGCTGCGGGACGGGCTGTCCGCCCGGCGGCCGGGCGGCGTGCGGGCGGGCGTGCTGCGGGCGGACGTCACCGACCCCGCCTCGCTGCGGGAACTCGCCCGCCACGCGCGCGTGCTGGCCACGGCGGTGGGACCGTACGCGGCGTACGGGGAGCAGGTCGTCGCCGCCTGCGCCGACAGCGGCACGGACTATCTCGATCTCACGGGCGAGCCCGAGTTCGTGGACCTGATGTACGTCCGCCATGACGCACGCGCGCGGGAGACCGGTGCGCGGCTGGTGCACGCCTGCGGCTTCGACTCGGTCCCGCACGACCTGGGCGTGTACCTCACGGTGCGGCAGCTGCCCGAGAGCGTGCCGCTGACCGTGGACGGGTTCGTCACCGCGCACGCCGCCTTCTCGGGCGGGACGTTCGCCTCCGCGCTGGGGCAGTTCGCGCGCGGGCGCCAGGTGGTGGCCGCCGCGCGGGACCGCCGGCGGCACGAGCCGCGGCTGGTGGGGCGCCGCGTGGTGGCGGCGGCGGGGGCGCCGCGGTTCGCCCCGGAGGTCGGCGCGTGGGCGCTGCCGCTGCCGACCGTCGACCCGCGGATCGTGCGGTGCTCCGCGCGGGCGCTGCCCCGCTACGGCCCCGACTTCCGCTACCGCCACTACGCGGCCGTACGGCACCTGCCCGTCGCGGTGGGCGCGGTGGCGGCGGTCGGCGCGCTGGTGGCGGCGGCGCAAGTGCCGCCGGCCCGGCGCTGGCTGTCGGGCCGGATCAGGCCCGGCGACGGGCCCGGGCCGCAGCGGCGGGCACGGAGCCGGTTCTCGGTCCGCTTCGTCGGCGAGGGCGGCGGGCGGCGCGTGCTCACGGAGGTCGCGGGCGGCGACCCCGGCTACGACGAGACGGCGAAGATGTTCGCCGAGGCGGCGCTGTCCCTGGCCCTCGACGACCTGCCGCCGACGGCGGGCCAGGTCACCCCGGCCGTCGCGATGGGCGACGCGCTGATCGGACGGCTGCGGGCGGCGGGGATCCGCTTCCGGTCGGCGACGGCCGCCTGAGCCGCCGCCCCGCGGGCGCCCGGGGTGTCCGCCCGGCCCCGGACCGGGCGGGCGCCACAGCACCGCGCCGGCGGGCCGCCGCTCTACAGCCACCACCCCGCGACGGTGTAGATCATTCCCCCGACCCAGGCGAGGCCCGCCGTCACGCCGAGGACCAGCCCGGCCGTCACGGCACGCTCGGTGGGCCGGCCGGGGCGGGCCGCGGTCTTCGGGGTGCGGTGCGTCGTCATACCGCCGAGCCTGCCGGTCCGGGCGGCGGCGCCGCATCCGTACAGGTACTCAGAGGAGGTAATCGGCCGCCCTTCGGCGGACGTGCCCGGCCGCCCGGCCCGCCGGCGTACGCGACCGGTCCGCCCCAGCGGCCGCCCGCCCTCCCCCGGATTTGGGACTTCGGGGAGCCGCTCCGCCCGCCACCAGCCCGCACCCGCGCCGAACTGCCAAGAAGGAGTTCAATGAAACACTCGAAGGTATGAAATTCGTTCTCGAGGTGACCATGGACGACGGCGCGTTGGCCGAGGACCCGGCGGGCGAGCTCGGCCGGATCCTGCGGTACTGGGGCGGCAATCTGCGCCACTGCGCCCTGGGGCCCGGCGACGGCTCGGCCGTGTACGACTCGGCCTACCGGGAGGTCGGCGGCTGGCGGATCGAAGGACCCGCCGGGTGACCCCGGGCCCGCCCGGACGCGCCCGCGCGGGTCAGGCGGGCCCGGACGCCGCGCGCAGCGCCGCGCGGCACAGGGCGTCCGCCCGGCGCGTCGTCTCCGGCAGACGGTAGGCGGGGGCCAGGGCGAGGGTGTGCGCGCAGGCGTTGCCGAGGCCGACGCGGTGGCCGACGGAGACGAAGACCGGCTTGACTCCGTCCCGGGTGCGCAGCGCGCGGCCCACCTCGTCGGTTCCCGCCAGCAGCGGGGAGGTACTGCCGCGCGGCGCGGCCGGCTCGTCGTAGGCGAAGGTGAACGGGTTCTTGGCCACGCCGATCGTGGGCAGCCCCGTGAGCACGCCGAGATGGCTGGCGAGGCCGAAGCGGCGCGGATGGGCGAGGCCGTAGCCGTCGCAGACGATGAGTCCGGGCGGGCAGGGCAGGGCGTCCAGGGCGGCGAGGACGGCCGGCAGCTCCCGGAAGGCGAGCAGGCCGGGGACGTAGGGGAAGGAGACCGGGCCGACGGCGGTGGCCTCGGCGACGACGGCCAGGGTCGCGGCGTCCAGGACGACGGCCGCGGCGGCGACGAGGTCCCGCTCGTCGTCGTAGGCCACGTCGACCCCGGTCACCCGGCCGGTCCCCGGTGGCGGGCCGGGCTCGTCGAGCACCACCCGCCCGCGCAGCCGGTCCTGGACGGCGCGGGCCTGCTCCGTGGTCGCGGGCCAGTCCTCCGGAATGGGTACGGTCGTCATGGTGGGGCCGAGCGTACGGGCCCCCCGGGGCCCGCGGACCGCCGGGGGCCGGTTCGCGGTCACCGTCGAGCCGGTCCGCCCCACCCGCGAAGCGGTACCGCCGGGGGACGCCACCCGGCGTCCGGGCGGAAGGCCCCGCGACGGCGGGGTGATCACCGCGGGGGCGGCGGACCGGGCGCGGACCGGGGAGACCGACACGGGCGGTCCGTTCGCCACCGGCGGTGTGCGCCGGCACCGCGTCGCCGCGTTTCACCGCCACGACGACGGCGCCGGGAGGCACCCCGCGGAGCCGTACGGCTCACTTGCCGCCCAGGGCGCGTTGCAGCTCGCTCTTGTTCATGTGCGAACGGCCCTGGATGTCACGGCGCTTGGCCTCCTGGTACAGCTGGTCGTATGTGGCCTCCCCGGAGCCCTGGCCCGGCCGCCGGCCGCCGCCGGACGAGGTGCTCTTGGCCGAGCCGCCTCCGGAGCCCTTCGTCTCGCCGGACCGGGCGCGTTCCTTGTTCACCGTGCGGGCGGCCATCTCCTTGGCCCGTCCGGTGCTCGCGCCGCGCTCCCGCGCGCTGTCCTTGATGTGCTCGTACTGCCGCTCCCGCTTGGAGCCCGAACCACGTGGCATGTCCGTTCACTTCCTCTCACGCTCAGCGAACGGGTACCCCCGTCGCGGACACAACACGGCACATCAGTCGGGCTGCCGCCGGGCGTGCGGCACCCCCCGGAGGGCGGCGCGGTTCCCGTGCATGGCGGCGGTGACAGAGGTCACTCGTGCGGGGTGTGCACGGATCGGCTCGTTCCGTCGTCTTTTCCCGTGCCCGGCCTCACCGCCCCGCCCGAAAGCCCGTCCAGCCGACACGAGGGAGCAGGCGTTGTCCACCGTCATCGAGCAGCCCGTAGAGGCCCGCCTCGTCGCCGCCGCGCCGCGGATGCCGAACATCCCCGCCACGCTGCACTACGACCGGCGCGATCCGTTCGCCGTCCACATGACCTTCCCGGCCCCGGCCACCCTGGAGGGCGTGGACGTCTGCTGGACCTTCTCCCGCGAGCTCCTCACCGCGGGGATGGAGCAGCCCGAGGGGCACGGCGACGTACGGGTGCGGCCCTACGGGTACGACCGCACCGTCCTGGAGTTCCACGCCCCCGAGGGCACCGCCGTGGTGCACGTCCGCTCCGGGGAGCTGCGCCGCTTCCTCGCCGCCACCAACGAGCTGGTCCCCGTGGGCCTTGAGTACCTTCAGCTGGACCTGGACCGCGACCTGGAGGAGCTGATGCGGGGCAGCCACTGACCCGCGGGCCCGGGCGGCCGGTGCGGCGGCCGCCGGAGAATTCACGTTGACAGCCCTCTCCGGCCGTTCGTACCGTGGTGAACGGTCCTGTTGCCGTCGATTGGAGAAGGACGTTGCTCGTCTGAGGTCCTGAGACACCGCGTCACACCGATGAGGTGTGTGCGCCGCGTGCGACCTCGGCGTTCGAGCCGTCCCCGACGAGCAGGGCTTTTCTCATGCCCGGGGCTGCCCGGAGCTTCGCCTCTCCCCCGCGGTTCTCCCGCGGCGGTCGCCGCCTTGCGGTGTCTCGATACGCGTTCGCCCTGACCGCATCGCGCACCCGCGGAGGCCCGCATGTCTACGTCCATCAGCTGTACGTCCCTCTCGTTCGCCTGGCCCGACGGCACCCCCGTCTTCGACGGGCTCGACGTCGCCTTCGGTCCCGGCCGGACCGGACTCGTCGGCGTCAACGGGTCGGGAAAGTCCACCCTGCTGAAACTGATCGCCGAAGAACTCACCCCGTCCGACGGCACCGTCCGGGTGGCCGGCGAGATCGGCCGGCTCCCCCAGAACGTCACCCTGGACACCGCCCTGCGGGTCGACGAGGTGCTCGGCATCGCCGCGCGGCGGGCGGCGCTGCACGCCATCGAGGCGGGGGAGGTGTCCGAGGAGCACTTCGAGACCGTCGGTGACGACTGGGACGTGGAGGAGCGCGCCCTGGCCACCCTCGGCGAGCTGGGCCTCGGCCACGTCACGCTGGACCGCACCATCGGCGAGGTGTCCGGCGGCGAGTCCGTGCTGCTCCGGCTGGCGGCGCTGCTGCTCGCCCGCCCGGACGTGCTACTGCTCGACGAGCCGACCAACAACCTCGACCTGTACGCGCGGCGGCGGCTGTACGCGGCCGTCGCGTCCTGGCCGGGCGTGCTGGTCGTCGTCAGCCACGACCGGGAACTGCTGGAGCTCGTCGACCAGATCGCCGACCTGCGCTCCGGGGAGGTCACCTGGTACGGCGGCAACTACTCGGCCTACGAACGGGCCCTCGCCGTCGAGCAGGAGGCCGCCGAGCGGATGGTGCGGGTCGCCGAGGCCGACCTGCGCAAGCAGAAGCGCGAACTGACCGACGCCCAGGTCAAGCTGGCCCGCCGCAAGCGGTACGGCCAGAAGATGTGGGACCAGAAGCGCGAGCCGAAGATCGTCATGGGGGCGCGCAAGCGCGCGGCGCAGGAGTCCGCGGGCAAGCACCGGATCATGCACGAGGAGAAGCTGGCCGAGGCCCGGGAACGGCTCGACGAGGCGGCGGAGGCCGTACGGGACGACGACGAGATCCGCGTCGACCTGCCGTACACCTCCGTACCGCCGGGACGGTCCGTGCTCACCCTGCGCGATCTGGAGCTGGCCTACGGCGCCCGGGTGAAGGGCGGATTCGATCTGCACGGCCCGGAGCGGATCGCGCTGATCGGGCGCAACGGCGCGGGCAAGACCACGCTGCTGCGCACGATCGCCGGGGAGCTGCGGCCGGTGGCGGGCGAGGCGACGGCCCATGTGCCGCTGCGGTTCCTGCCGCAGCGTCTGGACGTGCTCGACGACACGCTCAGCGTCGCGGAGAACGTGGCCCGGTTCGCTCCGGGCGCCACCCACAACCGGGTCCGGGCGCGCCTGGCGCGCTTCCTGTTCCGGGGTGCCCGCGCCGACCAGAAGGCGGCGACGCTGTCCGGCGGCGAACGCTTCCGCGCCGCGCTGGCCGCGCTGATGCTGGCCGAGCCCGCGCCGCAGCTGCTGATGCTGGACGAGCCGACCAACAACCTGGACATGGCGAGCGTCCGCCAGCTCACCACGGCCCTGGAGTCGTACGAGGGGGCGCTGATCGTGGCCAGCCACGACCTGCCGTTCCTGGAGTCGGCCGGCATCACCCGCTGGCTGCTGCTGGAGGAGGTAGAACTGAGGGAAATCACGCCGGAAGCCGTCGGGTATCCCGCTTAGGGCCTGTCGTCACACTCCCGTGTGGATCATGCCGGGCTCGCGGGTCCGTCCTGATCCGGACGGAAGGCCCTGGCCCCGAAAGCGCCGCGCGGGGAGCCGGTTCGGGGGCCGCCGTACGGCCGCGGGCCGCGGATTTCGCCGCCGGGGACCCGCCCTGCATCATGACGGACCGGCGCCGCATCATGGTGCCGCAGAGACATCGCCGATACGGAGACCCCAGTGCCCAGCAAGAAGGCCCTCGTCCGCCGCCCCAGCCCGCGCCTCGCCGAGGGGCTGGTGACCCATGTCGCGCGGGAGAAGGTGGACGTCGATCTCGCCGTCGAGCAGTGGGAGGCGTACGTCGGGGCCCTGCACGCCCACGGCTGGGAGACGATCGAGGTGGACCCCGCCGACGACTGCCCCGACTCGGTGTTCGTCGAGGACACCGTGGTCATGTACAAGAACGTCGCGCTGATCACCCGGCCCGGCGCGGAGTCCCGGCGGGCGGAGACGATCGGCGTGGAGGAGGCCGTGGCCCGGCTGGGCTGCTCGGTCAACTGGATCTGGGAGCCGGGCACCCTGGACGGCGGCGACGTGCTGAAGGTCGGCGACACCATCTACGTCGGCCGCGGCGGGCGGACCAACGCGGCCGGTGTGCAGCAGGTGCGGGCGGCGTTCGAACCGCTGGGCGCGCGGGTGGTCGCCGTGCCGGTGAGCAAGGTGCTGCACCTGAAGTCGGCGGTCACGGCGCTGCCCGACGGGACGGTCGTCGGGCACATCCCGAAGATGGACACGCCGTCGCTGTTCGGCCGTTTCCTGCCGGTGCCGGAGGAGTCCGGGGCGCACGTCGTGCTGCTCGGCGGGAGCAAGCTGCTGATGGCGGCGAGCGCGCCGCGGACGGCGGAGCTCCTCTCCGGCCTCGGCCATGAGCCGGTCGTGGTCGACATCAGCGAGTTCGAGAAGCTCGAGGGCTGTGTGACCTGCCTCTCGGTGCGCCTGCGGGAGCTGTACTCCTGACGGTGGCACACCGGCCGGCCGGCCCCGGGACCCCAGCGGTTCCCGGGGCTTTTCCGTGCGCCGGGAACCACGGGAACACCGGGCCGCCGACACGCCGTCACCGCCCCCGGCCCGGCTGAACAGGCTCCTTTACGGCGCGTTTAACCTACGGACTCGTAACCTACGGATACGTAGCCTACGATTCCGTAGGTTCCGGCACCGCTCGCCGGTCGCACTTCCGCATTGCCGTACGTCCCCCTGGAGTACCCATGACGATCACTTCCCCCCAGCTCGGCAGCCCCTCCGTATGGACCGACGCCCGGCTGTTGTACGCCTTGGAGGAAGTGGTCGAGAAGGAACTGAACCGGCACCTGAAGGTCGCCAAGGACTGGATGCCCCACGAGTACGTGCCGTGGAGCGACGGCCGCAACTTCCCCGGCTTCTTCGAGGACGGCGAGTCCTGGGACAAGGAGCAGTCCAAGGTCACCGAGGTGGGCCGGATCGCCCTGGTGGTCAACCTTCTGACGGAGGACAACCTCCCCAGCTACCACCACGAGATCGCCTCGCTGTTCGGCCGGGACGGAGCCTGGGGCACCTGGGTGCACCGCTGGACGGCCGAGGAGGGCCGGCACGGCATCGTGATGCGGGACTACCTGCTCACCTCGCGCGCCGTCGACCCGGACAAGCTGGAGCAGTTCCGCATGGCCCACATGAGCGAGGGCTTCGAGTCGGACAACCGGCACTCGATGCTGCACTCGGTGGCCTACGTCGCCTTCCAGGAGCTCGCCACCCGCATCTCGCACCGCAACACCGGCCACCAGTCCGGCGACCCGGTCTGCGACCGCATGCTGGCCCGTATCGCGACCGACGAGAACCTGCACATGGTCTTCTACCGGAACCTGCTCAAGGCGGCCTTCGAGCTGGCGCCCGACCTGACGATGCAGGCCGTGCGCGACGTGGTCGTCAACTTCCGGATGCCCGGGCACGGCATCCCCGGCTTCGAGCGGGCCGCGGCCCAGATGGCGATCGGCGAGGTGTACAACCTGCGCATCCACCACGACGACGTGCTCCAGCCCGTGCTGCGCCACCTGAAGGTCATGGAGATCGACGGCCTCGGCTCCGACGGGCTGCGGGCCCAGGAGGAACTGGGCCTGTTCTTGGGCGGGCTCGACGCGCAGGCCGCCAAGTTCGACGAGAAGCTGGCGGCGCGCAAGGCGCGGCTGGCCGCCCGCGCGGGCGGCTGACGGCCCGCGGCCGGGACACGGCCGCCGCCCCCTGCGGGGCCGCGTCCCGTACGCCGCGACCGGGTGGCGGCGCGGCGCGCGGCCTGACGTCCGTACGGCCCGCGGCGCACCGGCTCGTCGGACACCGGAGGCGCCGCGGCCGGCCGCCGGGCGCGCTCGGCGCGCTCGCGTGTGCGCCCGGTGTCCGGTGGAGCGGCCGGCCCCCGCCCGTTCACCGGTGCGGGGGGCCGCTCGCGCGGGCCGGGCGGCCCGGTCAGTGGGCGGTGCGCCGCAGTTCCAGCCGTTCCTTCTCCGACAGACCGCCCCACACGCCGAAGCGCTCGTCGTTGCTGAGCGCGTACTCCAGGCAGGCCGAGCGGATCGGGCACAGACCGCAGATGCGCTTCGCCTCGCGTACGGAGCTGCCGGGCTCGGGGAAGAAGAACTGTCCGCCGGTCTGCGCGCACAACGCCTCCTGCTGCCAGTCGGTCTCGGGCGGCGACGTGATCGTTTCCAGGTGCATGGACAGGATCGTGCCCGGCGGCGAAAAACGTCCGATCAACGCGGGATCAACGGGCGGACCGGGGCCTGCGGCCGTCTCGATGGTCCCCGGTGAGGCGCCGGTGCGCACGGCGGCGCGCGGGGGCGGGGCGGCCGGTCCGCTCCGGCGGCGGGTGCCGGTGAGCGGTGCGAGACTCGGCAGAGCAGGCAAACGGGACCCTTCCGAGGAGGGCGATGATGCTCACCACCCGTTTCGTCGACGGCGCCCCGAACTGGATCGACGTCGGCACGTCCGACATCGGCGGCGCCTCCTCGTTCTACGGCGCTCTCTTCGGCTGGCGCTTCCGGTCGGCGGGGCCGGAGGCGGGCGGTTACGGCTTCTTCCAGCTGGACGGCAGGACGGCGGCCGGCGGCATGCGGATTCCCCCGGAGCAGGGCCCGCCGTCGTGGACGGTGTACTTCCGCAGCCCGGACGCGGAGGCCACCCTCCGGGCCTGCGAGCAGGCGCACGGCGGGGTGCGCATGCGGCCGATGGACGTCATGGGCAAGGGCCGCATGGCGATCCTGGCCGACCAGGCGGGCGTGCCGTTCGGCATCTGGCAGCCCGGGTCGCTGGCGGGCCTGGAGGTGGCCGGGGAGACCGGCTCGCTGTGCTGGGTGGAGCTGTACACGCCGGATGTGGCCGCCGCGGCCGCGTACTACCGGGCCGTGCTCGGCCTGGAGACCTCGGCCGTGTCCTTCCCCGGCGGTACGTACACCTGTATGAACCCCGCCGGCCGGGGAGAGGACGCCATGTTCGGCGGTGTCGTGCCGCTGGCCGACGATCCGTCCGAGACGGAGCCGTACTGGCTGCCGTACATCGCGGTGGCCGACGTGGACGCCGCGGTCTCCCGGGCGCAGGAGCTGGGCGGCACGGTGCGCTTGCCGGCCACGGACATCCCGGACGTCGGCCGCGTCGCCCGGCTCGCCGATCCCTGCGGTGCCCGGTTCGCGGTGATCCGGCCCCTGCCCCGGCAGGCGTAGGTCCCCGGGGAGTTACCGGCGACCGGACGGGGGTCCCGACCCGCGACGCGTCCCGCACGGCGGCGACGGCGTGTGGCGCCGGCCGTCGCGGGAGAGCCCGCCCCCGCCCGTCAGTGCGCGTGAGAGGCGTCCGCTCCCGGGCTCGGCGACGGCTGGGAGGCGTGTCCGCGGTCGTGCGGGTCGTACCCGGGAATCGTCCCGTCCGCCTTCTTCACCAGGAACAGCCCCACCATCCCCATGTCCGAGTGGCTCTGCACGTGGCAGTGGTACATCCACGCCCCGGCGCCCACTCCCTCGCCCGCGATCACCTGGAAGCCGAAGGAGTCCGCGGGGCCGGTGATCTTGTTGTCGATGACCTGGCTCGGGTCCTCGGGGCCGGTGAGCAGGCCCGTGCGGTTGTCCGCCCAGCGGTGACCGTGCAGGTGGAAGGTGTGGTAGTACTCGCCGTGCGTGATCACCACGAACTCCACGCGGTCGCCCACGGTGGCCTCGAAGTCCGGTCCCGTGTGCGGGGGTCTGTTGTTGATGAGCATGTCGTTGAAGACGACGGTGTGCGTCCGGTCCGGCAGGAAGTCGCCCTCGCGGCGGACGATCACCGCGCCGTACAGGCCCTTGCGGATGCCGCCGGTGCCGTGCTCGGTGCCGACCACATGGTCGTGGTAGTGCCAGTAGCCCGCGCTGCCCGCCCGCCAGGTGCCGTCCTTGCGGCGGCCGGGTGCGTGGGTGCGCCAGGTGTAGGTGCGGGTGCCGCCCGGCTCCACGTCGCTCTTGTTCGGTTTCGTGCCGTCGCTGGAGATCTCGTAGTCCAGGCCGTGGACGTGCAGGCTCGCCCGCACGTCCATCGTGTTCTCCAGCTCGACGTGCAGCGTGTCGCCCTCGTTGAGTTCGATCAGCGGGCCGGGGATGGTCGCCTTGCCCTTCTCCAGGCCGTAGCCCATCTGCCCGTCGGGCAGCTTCTCGGCGTACAGCTTGAGGTGCCTCACCTCACCCCCGGCCGGGGCCGTCCGCAGCGCGGCGGCGGTGGCGGCGTCGGCGGTGCCGGCGGACTCGGACACCAGCGGCAGCGATGTCGCCGCGGCCGCGCCCCCCAGCAGCATCCGCCGGTTGAAGCTGCGTCTGTCCATGCCGAACTCCCCACGCTGGTAAGGAACGTGCCGGGACGTGGCTGTGATGAGCCGGTGCGACCGTACCGGGCACCGACCCGTTTATCCACACTCAGGACAAAGTTCGTGGCATCCCGGTCATATCTATTGGCGAACCGCGCAAAGAGGTCTAGCTTCCATGGCGCTGTTGCTGCCGTCGCGACCCAGGAGGGGTGGGTGACCGCATGCGCTTCACATCGCATCGCGAATCCATGCGCTTACGAGCATCGAGCGCACGAAGCACCTTGAGCGCCGGGGGCCCCGGAGACACGGGTGGCACCGCGGGCGCCGCCGGCCACAGGAGACGGGTCTGGGCGGCCTCCCTGACCGCGGGGGCCGTGGCCGCCGGGCTCCTGTCGGGACCGGCGGCCAGCGCCCGCCCGGCGCCCGATCCGTCCCTGACAACGATGTCGATCACCTCGCCGCCGGGCGGCGCCAACGTCCGCGTCCTGATCTTCTACGGGTCGGCCGCGCCTGGCGACGAGTCGCCGCTCGTCAACGCCGGTATCGCGGCGATCGAGCAGATCGGCCTGTCCGGCCCGGCGGGGCAGCGCTTCCGGGTGGAGGCCACGGACGACGCCGCGGTGTTCACCGACGACCGCAGGCTCAGCCGGTACAACGCCGTCGTCTTCCTGACCGGCGGCGGCGATGTGCTCGACCCGGAACAGGAGGCGGGCCTGGAGGCGTACATGGAGGCCGGCGGCGGTTTCGTCGGCATCCACGACGCGGCGCGCGCCGAGCCGTACTCCGACTGGTTCACGGGGCTGGTCGGCGCCCGCCCGGCCACCTCCAGCCCGGCGGAAGTCCAGCGGGCCACCGTCGAGGTCGGCGACCGGCTCCACCCGGCCACCAGGGATCTGCCGGTGCAGTGGAAGCGGCCGGACACGTGGCTGAACTGGGTGAAGAACCCCTCCGGCGAGGTGCACACCGTGGCACGGGTGCGCGAGTCGACGTACCGGCCCGGCGCGAGCGCCAACGGCTGGGACCACCCGGTGAGCTGGTGCCGGGACTACGACGGCGGGCGCTCCTTCTACACCGGCATGGGCGGCACCGTGTCGTCGTACGACGAGACGGACTTCCGCGAGCACCTGCGCGGGGCGCTCCTGTGGACCACCCGGCTGGTGCGGGCCGACTGCAAGGCGACCATCAGCGGCAACTACCAGGCGGAGCGGCTGACCCGGCCCAACCAGCCGGGGCAGAATGACCAGATCGGCGAGCCGCACGGCCTGGTCACCGCCCCCGACGGCCGGGTGTTCTACATCGGCCGCGGCGGCGCCGACGCCTCCCAGCCGGTGGTCACCGACTGGAGCGACCCGGACATCGGCAAGGGCAAGGGCCAGATCCACGTCTACGACCCGGGGACGAAGAAGGTCACGCTCGCGGGCGAGCTGACGGTCTTCGGCAACAAGGGCGGCGGCGAGGAACTGGTCAAGGTGGAGGAGGGGCTGCTCGGCATCGAGCTGGATCCGCGGTTCCAGGAGAACGGGTGGGTGTATCTGCACTACACACCGCACTCCCGGATCAACCGCGACACCCACATGGCCGAGCGGCGCGTCTCCCGGTTCACCTTCGACGAGGCCACCGGCACGCTGGACCCGGGCAGCGAGAAGGTGCTGCTGCACTGGCCGGTGCAGATCCACAGCTGCTGCCACGCCGGCGGCGGAATGGCCTGGGACTCCCGGGGCAACCTGTACATCGCCACCGGTGACAACAACTCCAGCGGCTTCAGCGGCGGTTACTCCGGCAACAACCCGCAGCCGAACTTCAAGGGCGTCTCCTTCGCCGACGCCCGCCGCACCGCCGGCAACACCAACAACCTCAACGGCAAGATCCTGCGCATCCACCCGGAGCCGGACGGGACGTACACGATCCCCGAGGGCAACCTCTTCACCGGCGAGGAGACCGACGAGGGCGGCGGCAAGACCCGCGGCGAGATCTATGTGATGGGCGTCCGCAACCCGGCGCGCATCTTCGTCGACAAGTCGACCGACATCCTCTACGCGGGCTGGGTCGGCCCGGACGCGAGCAGCCCGTCGCCTGCCTGGGGGCCGGCCAAGTACGACCAGTTCGCCGTCATCACCGAGGCGGGCAACCGGGGCTGGCCGTACTGCGTGGGCAACAAGCAGCCCTACCGGGACCGCAACCTGCCCGATCCGTCGCAGCCGCTGGGCTGGTACGACTGCGACCGTCCGAGGAACGAGTCGCCCAACAACGACGGGCTGGTCGATCTGCCCCCGGTGACCGGCAACAACATCTGGTACGCGCCCGACGGCGGCGGCCCGGACTTCCCGCGCGACGCCGACGGCGTCCCCTCCTACCGGCAGGCGGAGGCCGCCTACCGGCTGCCGTGGCTCAAGGGCGGCGGCCAGGCGGCGATGAACGGTCCCGTCTACCGGTTCGACGCCGCGAGCGACAGCGCGGCCCGGTGGCCGCGGTACTGGGACGGCAAGTGGTTCGTCGGCGACTTCTACGACGGCGACCAGCCGCGCAACGCGGTACTGATGGACCCGAAGACGCAAGGTGACGGCGGGGTGCCGGTGCACGCGGAGTCGCTGAAGAGGATCGTGCCGGTCGGCAGCGACGGCATCCGGAACCTGATGGACTGGAAGTTCGGCCCGGACGGCGCGCTGTACCTCCTTGACTACGGGCGCGGATTCTTCACCTCCGACTCCAAGTCGGCCCTGTGGCGGGTCACCTACACGGGCGGCGGGCCCACCCCGCCGGCCGACCGGCTGGCGAGGGGGACGCGGTGATACGGCAGCGAAGAGTCTGGGCCGCCCTGCTGGCGGGCCTGCTGATGGTGCTGGGGCTCCAGGCGGTGCCCGCGGCCGGACGGCCCGAGGCCGCCGGCGCGACCGCCGGACAGGTCCTGACCTGGACCGCGGGCGACGACATCACCCGCTACACGTCGGCGCCGCAGACGGCGGTGGCCGGACCGGCGACCATCGTCTTCGAGAACAGCGAGGCGACCGGCAACACCACCGCCATGCCGCACACGCTGACGTTCGTGACCAGCGACCCGGAGTACAACGGCGACGTCCAGCTCAACATCCTGGCCAGCCCCCTCGACGACCGAGGCGGCCGGCACACCGCCGAGGTCACCCTCTCCCCCGGCCGCTACCTCTACCACTGCACGATCCCCGGGCACGGGGAGATGAAGGGCGTGCTGGTGGTGACCGAGGGCGGCGGCACCGACACGACCGCGCCCGAGACGACGGCGGAGGTCACCGGCACGCGGAACGCCGAGGGCGCCTACGTCGGTTCGGCGAGCGTCACGATCGGCGCCACCGACGCGGGCGGATCGGGCGTCGAGCGGATCGAGTACGCGATCGGCGGCACCGGTGCCTGGCAGCCGTACACGACACCGGTCGTCGTCGACCGGGCCGGCACGCACACGATCCGCTACCGGGCCTTCGACAAGGCGGGCAACGCCGCCGCGGAGAAGAGCGTGACCTTCACGGTCGTCCCGCCGCCGTCGGACGACACGGTTCCGCCGGAGACGTCGGCGACGGTGAGCGGGGAGCGGAACGCGGACGGGGCGTACGTGGGCACGGCGACCGTGACGGTCTCCGCCTCCGACACCGGGTCGGGCGTCAGCACCGTCGAGTACGCGATCGGCGACGGCGCCTGGCAGCCGTACACCGCCCCCGTGATGGTGCACCAGGCGGGCACCCACACCGTGCGCTACCGCGCCACCGACAAGGCGGGCAACGCGGCGGCGGACCGGAGCGTCACCTTCACCGTGGCCGCCGCTCCCCCGCAGGACACCACCGCTCCGGTCACCGGCGCGACGGTGGAGGGCACGAGGAACTCCGACGGGGCGTACGTCGGCAGCGCCCGGGTGACCGTGAGCGCCACGGACGAGGGCGGCTCGGGCCTGGACCGGATCGAGTACTCGCTCGACGGCGGCCCCTATCTGGCGTACGGCGGGCCCGTGGTCGTCGACCGGGCGGGCCCGCACACCGTGGCCTACCGGGCGAGCGACAAGGCGGGCAACACCTCCGCGCCGCGCACCGTGAGCTTCACGGTGGTGGCGGGCGGCGGGGTGCCGGCGCCGCCCTGCCCGGAGTACGACGAGCGGCTGACGGTGATCGTCGGCACGGTCGACTCGGGCGTGCCCAACCGGGTGACGGACAACCGGTGCCGGATCGGCGAGCTGATCGAGGACGAGAAGGAGTGGACGTCCCAGGCGCTGTTCCTCAAGCATGTGAAGACCGTCCTGGACGCGCTGCTGAAGGAAGGGGCCGTCGACCAGCGCGAGTACGACCTCATCCAGCGGGCCGCCCGCCGGTCCGGGATCGGCGAGCCGGGCCAGACCGACGGGTACCGCAAGATCTTCGACGGCAGCGCCGCGTCCCTGGCCAGATGGGAGCAGGTCGGCGGGGGTTCGTTCGCCCTGAACCCCGACGGGTCGATCACCTCCGGCACCACCCGGGCGGGCCTGGGCATGCTGTGGTTCCCCGAGCGCAAGTACGGGGACTTCTCGCTGCGGCTCCAGTGGCGTGACGACGCCCCGGGCACCGGCAACGCCAACTCCGGCGTCTTCGTGCGGTTCCCGTGGGTCCACGACCACCCGGAGGAGTCCCGGCCGGAGTGGGCCGCCATCAAGTACGGGCACGAGGTGCAGGTGTTCGACAGTCCCGGTGGCGATCTGTACAAGACGGGCTCCGTCTACGGCTTCGACCGCGTCTCACTCGCCGGGGCGGGCGTGACGCAGAAGGGCACCTGGAACGACTACGAGATCCGCGTGGTCGGCCAGCACTACTCCGTCTACCGCAACGGCGCGCTGATCAACGAGTTCGACAACACCGGCGGGCAGGAGTTCAGTCCCCCGCGCGCGGACGACCCGGGCACGGACGGGCGGCGCTTCGCCGCCGGCTACATCGGGCTCCAGGTCCACGGCACGACCGACGTGGTGTCGTACCGGGACGTCCGGATCAGGGAGCTGTAGCCGCGGCGCGTCACTCCGCGCGCGGGCCCGGCTTCTTCGCCCGGCTCGGCTGTACCCGCCTGGGTTCCCCCGGCATCTTCGGATACTCGGGCGGGTACGGCAGATCGCCGAGCCCGTGGTCGCGCTCGTCCTGGGCGGCCAGCTCCAGCAGGGCCTCCAGGCCGTAGGCGTGGTCGTCCATGTCCGCGTGCACGTCGCCGAGTGCGGCGAAGCGCGCGGGCATGGTCGCGAGATCGAAGTCCCGGGGGTGGGCGACGCCCACCTCGTCCCAGCGCAGGGGCGCCGAGACCGGGGCGTGCGGGCGGGGCCGTACGGAGTAGGCCGAGGCGATGGTGCGGTCCCGGGCGGTCTGGTTGTAGTCGACGAAGATGCGTTCGCCCCGCTCCTCCTTCCACCACTTGGTGGTGACGCGGTCTGGCATCCGCCGCTCCAGCTCCCGGGCGGCGGCGATGGCCGCGCGCCGGACCTGGGTGAAGGTCCACCGCGGCCGGATGGGCACATAGACGTGCAGGCCCCGGCCGCCGGAGGTCTTGGGCCAGCCGCGCAGCCCGCCGAACTCCTCCAGCACGGCGCGTAGTTCATGGGCGGCGCGGACGGCGTCGTCGTAGTCGGTGCCGGGCTGCGGGTCGAGGTCGATGCGCAGTTCGTCGGGGCGGTCGACGTCGTCGCGCCGCACCGGCCAGGGGTGGAAGGTGAGGGTGCCGTACTGAGCGGCCCACAGCACCGCCGCCTCCTCGGTGGGGCACATCTCGTCCGCGCTGCGCCCGCTGGGGAAGGTGATGTGGGCGGTCGGGATCCAGTCGGGCATGTTCCTGGGCGCCCGCTTCTGGAAGAACCACTCGCCGGTGACGCCGTCCGGGTAGCGCTCCAGGGTGGTGGGCCGGTCGCGCAGGGCGCGCAGGATGCCGGGGGCGACGGCCTGGTAGTAGCGGGCCAGGTCCAGCTTGGTGAAGCCCCGCTCCGGGAAGAAGACCTTGTCCGGGTTGGACAGCCGCACGGTCCGGCCGCCCGCCTCCAGTTCCACCGCTTCGCCCATGCGAGCCACCGTAGGCGTACCGCCCCGACCTCGCACATCAGGCACCGATCGGGATGTACGCGCAGAATCGGACCATGGATCTGCCGGTCATGCCGCCCGTGAAGCCGATGCTCGCCAAGTCCGTGGCGAAGATCCCGCCGGGCATGCAGTACGAGGCGAAGTGGGACGGGTTCCGGGCGATCGTCTTCCGCGACGGTTCGGAGGTCGAGCTCGGCAGCCGTACCACCAAGCCGCTGACCAGATACTTTCCCGAGCTGGTGACGGCCGTCCAGGAGCGGTTGCCCGAGCGGTGCGTCCTGGACGGGGAGATCGTGATCGCGCGGGAGGGCCGGCTGGACTTCGACGCGCTGACCGAGCGCATCCACCCGGCCGACTCCCGGGTGCGGATGCTGGCGGAGAGGACCCCGGCCTCCTTCGTCGCCTTCGACCTGCTGGCGCTGGACGACGAGTCCCTGCTCGACGTACCGCTTACCGACCGGCGGGCGCTGCTGGTCCGGGCGCTGGCCGAGGTCGCCGCCCCGGTGCACGTGGCGCCCGCGACGACCGACGTCGAGGTGGCGCGGCACTGGTTCGAGCAGTACGAGGGCGCCGGGCTGGACGGTGTCGTCGCCAAGCCGCTGAACCTGCGCTACCTCCAGGACGAGCGGGCCATGTTCAAGGTCAAGCACGAGCGGACGGCGGACGTGGTGGTCGCCGGTTACCGGTTCCACAAGAGCGGGCCCGTCGTCGGTTCGCTGCTGCTCGGCCTCTACGACGAGCGGGGCGCCCTCCAGCACGTGGGCGTGTCCGCCGCCTTCTCCATGAAGCGGCGGGCCGAGCTGGTGGCGGAACTGGAGCCGCTGCGCATGGACGACGTCTGCGGGCATCCCTGGGCGGCGTGGGCGGACGAGGCGGCGCACGAGACGGCGCGGCTGCCGGGCGCGCCGAGCCGCTGGTCCGGCAAGAAGGACCTGTCCTGGGTACCGCTGCGGCCGGAGCGGGTCGCCGAGGTGGCCTACGACCACATGGAGAACGGAGCCCGCTTCCGGCACACGGCCCGCTTCCGCCGCTGGCGCCCGGACCGTACGCCGGAGAGCTGCACCTACGCCCAGCTGGAGGAGCCGGTGCGCTACGATCTCGCGGAGATCTTCGCGCCGCCGGCCGAGTCGTCGCGGGGCTGAGCCGCCGCAGGACTGAGGGCGGCTGCGGGGCTGGACCGCCGCGGGTCCGCCCCGTCAGGGCTTCAGCAGCACCTTGACCGCGCCGTCCTGCTTCTTCTGGAACATCTCGTAGGCGTGCGGCGCTTCGGCGAGCGGCACCCGGTGGGTGGCGAAGTCGTCCACGCCCAGCGGGTCCTCTTCCGTGAGGTACGGGAGGATGTCGTCGCTCCAGCGCCGGACGTTGGCCTGCCCCATCCGCAGCTGGATCTGCTTGTCGAACAGGGTGAGCATCGGCATCGGGTCGGCCATGCCGCCGTACACGCCGGACAGCGAGATGGTGCCGCCGCGCCGCACCAGGTCGATGGCGGTGTACAGGGCGGCGAGCCGGTCGACGCTGAAGCGCTCGGCGAGCCGGCCGCCGATGGCCCGGGGCAGTATCGCCGCCCCCTGCTGGACCAGCTTGGCGGCGGCGCTGCCGTGGGCCTCGGTGCCGACCGCGTCGATCACCGCGTCGGGGCCGCGGCCGCCGGTCTCGTCCTGGATCGCGGCGACCAGTTCCTTCTCGCTGTCGAAGGACCTGAGGTCGTACGTCTCCACGCCCCGCTCGCGCGCCCGGCGCAGCCGTTCGGGGACCCGGTCCACACCGAACACCCGCCCGGCGCCCTTGGCCTGGGCGACCCGGCAGGCCATGTCGCCGATGGGGCCGAGACCGAGCACGGCGACGCTGCCGCCCTGCGGGACATCGGCGTAGGCGACGGCCTGCCAGGCGGTGGGCAGGACGTCGGAGAGGTACACGAACCGGTCGTCCGGCGGCCCGTCCGGCACCTTGATCGGCCCGTAGTGCGCCTGCGGGACGCGCAGGTACTCGGCCTGCCCGCCGGGCACCGCGCCGTACAGGCGGGTGTAGCCGAACAGGGCGGCGCCCATGCCCTCGCCGGTGACCTGGGTGGTCTCGCACTGGGTCGGCAGCCCCGTGCCGCACATGAAGCAGTGGCCGCACGCGATCTGGAACGGGACGACGACCCGGTCGCCCGGCTTGAGGCCGGGTACCTCGGGGCCGACCTCCTCGACGACGCCCATCGGCTCGTGCCCGAGGATGTCGCCCGGGGTCATGAACGGGGTGAGCACCTCGTACAGATGCAGGTCGGAACCGCACAGTCCGGCGGAGGTGACCCGGATGACCGCATCGGTCGGTTCCTGGATCTTCGGGTCGGGAACCTCCTCCACCCGCACGTCCCGCTTGCCCTGCCAGGTCACTGCCTTCATCGCCTCGCGCTCCCTCCGTCGCCGTGCGCGTCCGTCCTGGAGTGGTCGCCGAGTACCCGGGGGCCACTCGGCCGAATCGCGGGCCGTCCGGTGGGGTCGATCAGCCGAAATGCGGCTCTCGATCACAAGCAGTCGGGTATGGCCACAAATGCATCAAGAAGCACATGACCGATGACACAGGACGGTGGGTGGGTGGTGGGGATGCGACGAACGGCGCGTGCCCGGCGCGGTGCGGTGGCGGCGCTGCTGGCGGCGATGGCGCTGTCCCTGGGCGCGGGCTGCACGGCGGGGCCGGGACAGGGCGACGACGGGCGGCCCCGCCCGAAGCCGTCCAAGAGTCCGGACGGCACCGCAGCGCCGGTGCTCGCCCGGCCCCACCCGAAGCCGTCGAAGAGCCCGGTCACCACCGCCGCGCCGGTGCTCGCCGTGAAGATCGACAATGTGCGCGCGGCCCGGCCGCAGACGGGTCTGGACGCCGCCGACGTCGTCTACGCGGAACCGGTCGAGGGCGGGCTGAGCCGGCTGATGGCGGTGTACGCGACGCGGCTGCCCCGGAGCGTCGGCCCGGTGCGCAGCGCACGGGAGGCCGATCTGGAGCTGCTGGGCCAGTTCCGCCGGCCGACGCTCGCCTTCTCCGGCGCTCAGGGCAGGCTGCTGCCGCTGATCGGCCGGGCGCCGCTGCGGGCCGAGACGCCCGGCCGGACGCCGGGCGCGTACGTCCGCGACTCCGGCCGCCCCGCCCCGCACAACCTCTATCTGGACCCCGGCCGGCTGATGCCCTCGGCTCCCGGCGCCGCCGCCCTGACGACCGGCTTCCGCTACGGCGCGGCACCGGCCGGCGGCGTGGCCGCACCCTCCCGCACGGTGCGCTACCCGGCGGCCCGCTTCACCTTCACCTGGTCCGGGCGGCACGCGGGATGGCTGGTCGCCCTGGACGGCACACCCGCCGTCACGCCCGGCGGCGGGCCACTGGCACCGGCGACGGTGGTCGTGCAGTACGTGACGGTGCGCGACTCCGCCTACCGCGACTTCCTCGGGAACACCACGCCGTACGTGGAGACGGTGGGCTCCGGACGGGCGCAGGTGCTGCGCGACGGGCGGGCGTACGACGTGCGCTGGAAGCGCGGCTCGGCCGCGGAGGGCACGCGGTTCACCACGCCGGACGGCGCGCCGGTGAACTTCGCCCCGGGCCAGGTGTGGGTGGTGTTCGCGCCGCGCTGACGACCGGCGGAAACGGCTCCTGGGCGTGAGGGCCCCCGGGCGGCCGCGCGCCCGCCCGGCGGCCGGGGCCGTCCCGTCAGCGCCGCGCGGCCACCGGCTCCCCGGGGTTGCGCAGCCCCTCCGCCGCGTCCGCGACCCGGCGGATCAGGTCGAAGAAGACCGTCTGCTCCTCGGCGGAGAGCGGGGCGAGGAAGACCTGGTTCATCCGGGCCGTGCGCACGGTCAGCTTGCGGTGGGTACGCTGCCCCTCGCCCGTCAGGCGCAGCAGGAAGCGGCGGCCGTCCCGCGGGTCGCGGACCTTGTCGAGCAGTCCGCGGCGGCCGAGCCGGCTGATCACCTCCGCGATCGTGGACCGGTCCAGGCCCACCCGCTCCCCCACCGTGCGCTGGTCCAGGCCGGGTTCGGCGACGAGCGCGTTGAGGACCGCGAACTGCGGCGAGGTGATCTCCTCGGAGACCATCGTGTTCCACAGCAGGTAGTGCGCCTGCTGGAGCCGCCGGGCCAGGTGCCCGGGGTGGCTGGTGAGGTCCACCGCGGCCATGTGCGCTCCCGTGATCGTATTCGTTGGTGCACTGAACGATACCCGCTCACCAAGAGACTGTCTGTGCACCCGGTCGGCGACGAAGGCGGCATTTGCCGAGGTCTTGACGGTAGAGCTCTCTGGTGGCAGCGTGTGGGACACCTCGCTGAAATACTCAGTGCCCTGACTATCTGGACCATCTGGTCCCGGGGTGCTGGCGGAGAGATGGGGCTTCTCGATGGACAAGGTGGTCGCCACGGCCGGGGAGGCGGTGGCCGATGTACCGGACGGCGCGTCGCTGGCGGTGGGCGGTTTCGGGCTGAGCGGTGTGCCGAACGTGCTGATCCAGGCGCTGTACGAGCGCGGGGTCGGCGGGCTGTCGGTGGTGTCGAACAACTGCGGCGCGATGGAGTCCGGGCTGGCGGTGCTGCTGGCGGCCGGGCGGATCGCGCGGGTGACCGGCTCCTACATCGGCGCGAACAAGGAGTTCGCGCGGCAGTACCTGGCCGGGGAGCTGGAGGTGGAGCTGATCCCGCAGGGCACGCTGGCCGAACGGCTGCGGGCCGGCGGCGCCGGCATCCCCGCCTTCTACACCCCCGCCGGCGTCGGCACCCAGGTCGCCGAGGGCGGACTGCCCTGGCGCTACGACGGTGAGGGCGGCGTCGCGCTGGCCTCGCCGGCGAAGGAGGTACGCGAGTTCGACGGCACGGAGTACGTGCTGGAGCGCGGCATCCGCACCGACTTCGCCCTGGTCCGCGCCGCCCGGGGCGACCGGCACGGCAACCTCGTCTTCAACAAGGCGAGCCGGAACTTCAACCCCCTCGCGGCCATGGCCGGCCGGATCGCGATCGCCGAGGTGGAGGAGCTGGTCGAGCCCGGCGAGCTCGACCCGGACGCGGTCCATCTGCCCGGCATCTTCGTGCAGCGCGTCGTCGCCCTCACCCCCGAGCAGGCGGCGGACAAGAAGATCGAACGGCGTACGATTTCCGCGCCTGCGGCGCGAGGGACGGTGAGCCACTGATGGCCTGGACACGTGAACAGATGGCCGCCCGCGCCGCGCGCGAGCTGAAGGACGGCCAGTACGTCAACCTCGGCATCGGCCTGCCGACCCTCATCCCCAACTACCTTCCGGCGGACGTGGAGGTGGTCCTGGAGTCGGAGAACGGCATCCTGGGCACCGGCCCCTACCCCACCGGGGACCAGGTCGACCCCGACCTGATCAACGCGGGCAAGGAGACCGTCACCGTCCTGCCGGGCGCCTCCTTCTTCGACTCCGCCCTCTCCTTCTCCATGATCCGCGGCGGGCACATCGACGTCGCCGTCCTCGGCGCGATGCAGGTCTCCGCCCGGGGCGACCTCGCCAACTGGGCCGTCCCGGGGAAGATGGTCACCGGCATCGGCGGTGCGATGGACCTCGTGCACGGCGCCCGCACCGTGATCGTCGTGATGACCCACACCGCCAAGGACGGCAGCCCCAAGATCGTCGAGGAGTGCGCGCTGCCGCTCACCGGCAAGCGGTGCGTGAACCGGATCATCACCGACCTCGGCGTCCTGGACGTCACCGAGGACGGACTGGTACTGGCCGAGACGGCTCCGGGCGTCACCGTGGAAGAGGTCATCGCCAAGACCGACGCCAAGATCACGACCATGGAGGGCGTGAAGTGAAGGACGTCTACCTCGTCGACGCCGTCCGCACCCCGGTCGGCAAGTACAACGGCTCCCTGGCCGCCGTCCGCCCGGACGACCTGGCCGCGCACGCGATCCGCGAACTCCTCGCCCGCACCCCCGGCCTCGACCCGGCCCGGATCGAGGACGTCTACTTCGGCAACGCCAACGGCGCCGGCGAGGAGAACCGCAACGTCGGCCGCATGGCCGCCCTGCTCGCCGGCCTGCCCACCTCGGTGCCCGGAGTGACCGTCAACCGCCTGTGCGCCTCCGGCCTCGAAGCGGTCGTCCAGGCCGCCCGCGCCATCGCCTGCGGCGACGCCTCCATCGCCCTGGCGGGCGGCGTGGAGTCGATGACCCGGGCGCCCTACGTCCTCCCCAAGAGCGACAAGCCGTTCCCCGCCGGGCACACCGAGCTGTACTCCACCACTCTCGGCTGGCGCATGGTCAACCCGAGGATGGAACCCCAGTGGACCATCCCGCTCGGCGAGTCCGCCGAACTCATCGCCGACAAGCACAAGATCACCCGTGCGCAGCAGGACGAGTTCGCCCTGGCCAGCCACCAGAAGGCCGCCCGCGCCCGCGCCGAGGGCCTGTTCGACGCCGAACTGGCCCCCGTGACCCTCCCGCAGCGCAAGGGCGACCCGGTCGTCTTCGCCGCCGACGAAAGCGTCCGGCCCACCGCCTCCCTGGAGGCGATGGCCAGGCTGAAGCCGTCCTTCCGCACCGACGGGGGCACGGTGACGGCGGGCAACGCCTCCCCGCTCAACGACGGCGCCGCCGCCCTGCTCCTGGTCGACGAGGAGGGCCTGAAGGCCACCGGCCGCGAGCCACTGGCCCGGATCTCGGCGACCGGCGTGTCCGCGACCGACCCGCAGTACTTCGGCCTCGCTCCCGTCGAAGCCGTCAACCGGGCACTGGCCAAGGCCGGCCGGACCTTCGCCGACCTGGACGTGCTGGAGCTCAACGAGGCGTTCGCCGCCCAGGTGCTGGGCTGCGTGGCCGAGTGGCCCGAGTTCGACCCGGCGATCCTCAACCCCCAGGGCGGTGCCATCGCCCTCGGCCACCCGCTCGGCGCCTCCGGCGCCCGCCTGGCCGGAACCGTCGCCCACCAGCTCGCCCGCAAGGGCACCGGAGTCGGCGTCGCCACCCTCTGCATCGGCGTCGGCCAGGGCCTCGCCCTCGTCCTCGAACGCTAGGTCTCCCCCGCCAGGAAGCGCACAGGAATTCCCATGACTCTCACCCAGCAGGACATCGACGCGGAGATCGCGGCCGAGCACGCCGCGTACGAGAAGCGGGTCGCCGACGGCGGGCCCGTCGAGCACCACCCGCGCCGCGACTACGCCCCGTACCGCTCCTCGGTGCTGCGCCACCCCCAGCAGCCGCCGGTCGCCATCGACGTCACCAAGGACCCGGAGCTGGTGGAGCTGTCCTCCCCCGCCTTCGGGGAGCGGGACATCACCGAGATCGACAACGACCTGACCCGGCAGCACTCCGGCGAGCCGATCGGCGAGCGCATCACCGTCTCCGGCCGGCTGCTGGACCGCGACGGCCGGCCCGTGCGGGGCCAGCTCGTCGAGATCTGGCAGGCCAACTCGGCGGGCCGCTACGCCCACCAGCGCGAGCAGCACGACGCCCCGCTCGACCCGAACTTCACCGGCGTGGGCCGCACCCTCACCGACGACGACGGCTTCTACCGGTTCACCACCATCCAGCCCGGCCCCTACCCGTGGCGCAACCACGTCAACGCCTGGCGCCCGGCCCACATCCACTTCTCGGTCTTCGGTTCGGCGTTCACCCAGCGGCTGGTGACGCAGATGTACTTCCCGAACGACCCGCTGTTCCCGTACGACCCGATCCTGCAGTCGGTGACGGACGACGCCGCCCGGCAGCGGCTGGTGGCGACGTACGACCACAGCCTGTCGGTGCCGGAGTTCTCCCTCGGCTACCACTGGGACATCGTGCTCGACGGCCCGCACGCCACCTGGATGGAAGAAGGACGCTGACCCGCCATGACGAAGATCGACACCAGCAGCCCGGAGAACGTGCTGCCCACGCCGTCGCACACGGTCGGCCCGTTCTACGGGTACGCGCTGCCCTTCCGCGGCGGTGAGGAGATAGCCCCGCTCGGCCACCCCGAGACGATCACCGTGCACGGGTACGTGTACGACGGCGAGGGCAAGCCGCTGCCGGACGCGCTGCTGGAGGTCTGGGGACCCGACCCGGACGGCAACCTGCCCACGGCGGACGGCTCGATGCGCCGGGACCCGGCCACCGGCGGCTTCCTCGGGCGCAACGGCGTGGAGTTCACCGGGTTCGGGCGGATCCAGACCGACGCCGACGGCCACTGGTACGCGCGCACGCTGCGCCCGGGGGCGCGCGGCGCCAACGCCCCCTACCTGAGCCTGTGCGTCTTCGCGCGCGGCCTGCTGGTGCACCTGTTCACCCGGATCTACCTGCCCGGCGACGAAGCGGCGCTCGCCGCCGACCCGCTGCTGTCGCGGGTGGAGGAGGGGCGGCGCGGCACGCTGATCGCCGCCGACGAGGGCAACGGCACGTACCGTTTCGACATCCGCCTTCAGGGCGAGGGCGAGACGGTCTTCCTGGAGTTCCAGTGACATCAGCAGTATCCGGTGAGAGCCTGCTCGCCCCCGGGTGGGCGGGCTCCCCGGCCGCCGGTGCCACCAGTGACAGCGCCTACCTGCGGGCGCTGCTGGAGGCGGAGGCGGCCCTCACCCGCGCCCAGGCCGCGCTCGGGCTGGCCCCGGACGAGGCGGCGACGGCGGTGACCGAGGCCGCCGACCCGGCCCGCTTCGACACCGCCTCGCTGGCCGAACGCGCCCGCGGCGGCGGAAATCCGGTGATCCCGCTCGTCGCCGACCTGACGAAGGCGGTCGGCGAGGAGTACGGCCCCTACGTCCACCGGGGCGCGACCAGCCAGGACATCCTGGACACGGCGACGATGCTGGTCGCCGCGCGCACCCTGGACCTGATCCTGGCCGACCTGGAGCGCACCGGGCGGGCGCTGGCCCGGCTGGCCGCCGAGCACCGCGGCACCGTGCTGCCGGGCCGGACGCTCACCCAGCACGCCGTGCCGACGACGTTCGGGCTGAAGGCCGCCGGGTGGCGGTCGCTCGTGCTCGACGCCCGCGACCGCGTCGCCGCCGTGCGCGGCGCTCTGCCCGCCCAGCTCGGCGGCGCCGCGGGCACCCTGGCGGCCTTCGGGGCGTACGGCGCACCGGACCCGGCCGCGCTGCCCGCGGCGTACGCCCGCGAACTGGGCCTGGCGGTTCCTCTGCTGCCGTGGCACACCCTGCGCACGCCCGTGGCCGACCTCGCCGGGTGCCTCGCCTTCACCGCCGGGGCGCTCGGCAAGATCGCCGCGGATGTGCTGGTGCTGTCCCGCACCGAGACCGGCGAGGTGGCCGAGGGCAGCGGCGGCGGCTCGTCGGCGATGCCGCACAAGGCCAACCCCGTGCGCTCCACGCTGATCGCGGCGGCGGCCCGGCGGGCCCCGCAGCTCGCCGCCACACTGTACGGCTCGCTGGCCGCCGAGGACGAGCGGCCGGCCGGCGCCTGGCACGCCGAGTGGGAGCCCCTGCGGGACCTGCTCCGGCTGGCCGGCGGCGCCGCCCGGGACGCCGCCGAACTGGCCGAGGGGCTGCGCGTGCGGCCCGAGGCCATGCGCGCCCACCTCGATCTCACCCACGGGCTGGTCGTGTCGGAGCGGCTCTCCGCCGAACTGGCCCCCGTGCTCGGGCGGGCCCGCGCCCGGGCGCTGCTCACCGAGCTCGCCCGGCGCGCCTTCTCCGAAGGCCGCTCTCTGGGCGAACTGCTCGCCGAGGAGCCGGAGCTGAAGGATTCCGGCCTCGACCTCGGCGCCCTCACCGACCCCGCCCGGTACACCGGCTCCGCCGGACCGCTCACCGACCGTGCTCTGGAGCGACGTTGACACCCCTGCTCAATCACCGCGCCGAAGGCCCCGCCTCCGCTCCCCCGCTGCTGCTCGGGCCCTCGCTCGGCACCTCCCTCGCCCTGTGGGACCAGGTGGCCCCCGAGCTGTCCATCGGCCACCGGGTGATCCGCTGGGACCTGCCGGGTCACGGCGGCTCCCCGGCCGGGCTGCTCCGCGCCGGCGCCACCGTCGGCGACCTGGCCGGTCTGGTGCTCGCGCTCGCCGACGCGCTCGGCGTGGAGCGGTTCGCCTACGCGGGGGTGTCGCTGGGCGGCGCGGTCGGCCTCCATCTGGCCCTGCACCACCCGGAGCGGGTCTCCTCACTCGCCGTGATCTGCTCGTCGGCGCACTTCAACGGGGCCAAGCCCTGGCAGGAGCGGGCGGCGCTGGTCCGGCGCGAGGGCCTGGCCCGCCTCGCCGAGAGCGCCGACGACCGCTGGTTCACGCCCGGCTTCACCGTGCCCCGGCTGGTCGGGGACCACCGGGACGCCGACCCGGAGGCGTACGCCGCCTGCTGCGACGCGCTCGCCGCGTTCGACGTGCGCGACCGGCTCGCCGGCATCACCGCGCCCACCCTTCTGATCGCCGGCCGCGAGGACCCCGCCACGCCCCCCGCCCACCTGCGGGAAATCGCCGACGCGGTGCCGGGCGCCACCCTGGTGGAGGTCCCGGGCGCCTCTCATCTGGCGCCCGCGGAGCGCCCGGAAGCCGTCCTGTCGGCGCTGCGCGGGCACCTCGACGGGGGCGCGAAGCGGGGCATGGCGGTGCGGCGCGCGGTGCTGGGCGACGCGCACGTGGACCGGGCACAGGCCCGGCAGACCCCCTTCACCGCCCGCTTCCAGGACTTCATCTCGCGCTACGCCTGGGGCGAGATCTGGACCGACGAGACGCTCTCCCGCCGCGAGCGCAGCATGATCACGCTGACGGCGCTGGTGGCGCACGGCCACTACGAGGAACTGGCCATGCATGTGCGGGCGGCCCGGCGCAACGGGCTGACGCCCGAGGAGATCGGCGCGGTGCTGCTCCAGACCGCCGTGTACTGCGGGGTCCCGGCGGCGAACTCGGCGTTCGCGACGGCCCAGCGGGTGCTGGCGGAGGAGGACGGCGGCGGCGCCGGGTGACCCGCCGGGCGCGGCGCGCTACAGCGCCGCGCCCGCCATCGCCAGGGCTTCCTCGGCCTGTGCCACCAGTCCGTCCGCGCCGCAGGAGCGGGCCAGGTCCAGGCCCCGTTCCAGCTCGGCCGCCGAGCCGGCGGCGATGCCGTACTCGACGCGGGCCGCGGCGTGCTCGTACTGGCAGGGCGAGGCCTCCAGGTAGGCGGCCGCCTGGGCGGCGAGCCGGACCGCGCGCTGCCCGGTCTCCAGGGCGGCGGCGCAGCGCAGGGCCTCGCCGATGGCGGTGTCCGTGCCGAACCGCTCGGCCTGCCGGCGGGCCTCGGAGGCGAGCCGGGCGGCACGGGCGGGGTCGGTGCCGGCCAGGGCCCGGGCCAGGTCGACCGCCCAGGGGACCAGTACCGGGTTGTGGTGGCCGCGGGTGGCCGCCGCCTGCTCCGCGGCCTCCAGTTCGCCGATGCCGTCCTCGGTGCGGCCCACCGCCAGCAGCAGCCGGCCGCGCACCGAGCGCGGGTCGGGCAGCACGATGGTGGACGGGTACGGCGGGGCGAAGCCGTACTGCTCGGCGATCGACCACGCCTCCTCGACATGGCCGCGGGCGAGCAGCGTGTCGACCAGGTTGCAGGTGGCGGACCAGTACAGCGGCAGGCCGCGGCCGACCCGTTCGGCCAGGCGCAGCGACTCGCGCAGGGCTGCTTCCGCCTCCCGCAGGCGGCCCCGCCGGCGGTGGCCGAGCCCCAGGTAGGCGTGGGCGAGGGCGAGGTGGCCACCGCTCCAGCCGGCGGTCTGGTAGGCGCGCAGGGCGTCGGTGAAGAGGGCTTCGGCGCGGTCGAGGCGGTCGGTGTAGGCGTAGGTGCTGGCCAGCATCATCAGCGGTTCCATGCCCCACTCGGTGTCGGTCCAGCCGAGTCCGGGCGCGAGGCGGCCGTTGACGAGGGCGCGGTCGCACAGGGCGACGACCTCCTCGGCGTTCTCGCCGTGGGTCATGGCGTCGAAGCCGCGCAGGATAAGCAGGGCCCGCTCGGCGTTGTCGCGGCCGGTGCAGGTGGCGGCGAGGCCGGCGAGGCGTGCGGAGCGGTCCGGTGAGACCGTCTCACCGGCGTGGATGCCCTCCCACATGTACTGGACGGCCTGGAGCCGCAGCCGGGCCGGCCCTTCGGGGAGCCGGGCGGCCTCCGCCTCGACCGTGCGGACGGCCTCGTCCAGCTGGTCGTTGTGGAGCAGTGCCTGGGAGAGACGGAAGACGGCGTCGACGCGTGCCTGCCCGTCCAGGCCCGGCATGGTCAGGGCGGTACGCAGGTGGGCGATGGTCGTGGCGGGCGCGGTGAGCAGCGTGGCGCAGCCCAGTTCGAAGAGCACGCGCGCGTGGGCGTCGGGCAGCGGCGGTTCCTCCAGGGCGCGTTCGAGGCAGCGGCGGGCCGCGTCGGGGGCGCCGACGGCGAGGTGCTCGCGGGCGGCCTCGCGCAGTTGCTCGACCACTTCCTGGTCGTCGTCCGGATGGACCTGGATCAGATGGCGGGAGGCGGCCGCGGCACCGAGTCCCAGGTCGGTGACGATCCGGGCGGCGATGCCGTGCATGGCGCGGCGCAGCGCGTCCGGGATGGAGTTGTAGACGGCGCTGGCGATCAGCGGGTGCACGAACTCCAGCTCGCCGGTGCCGGCGGGTCCGGCGGCGGGATCGGGTTCGGTGAGGATGCGGGCGCCCCGCAGCAGCTCGGCGCAGCCGAGGGCGTGGTCGCGGTCCATGGTGGCGAGCCGGGCGACCATGTCGACGGTGATGCCGGTGCCGAGGATGGCCGCCGCCCAGGCGAACCGGGTGGCGTCGACGCCGAGGTCCTCCAGGCGGGAGACGAGGCCGCCGCCGCGGGCCGCGCGGTTCAGGGCGCGCAGTTCACCGGCGCGCGCCTCGACCGGTTCGAGTTCGCTGTCGCGCACCTTGGCGAGGAGTTCGACGGTGTCGTACGGGTTGCCGCCGGTGACGGCCCACACCTCGCGGCAGAACGGGGTGTCGGCGTGCGCGCCCAGGGTGGCGCGGGTGAGTCCGGCGGTCGCCTCCGGGGTGAGGGCGCTGAGCGTGGCCAGGGGACGGGCCGCGGCGGCGACCGTCTCGAGGTGGCGGGCGCTCACGCCGGTCACCTCGCCGGGCCGGCGGGCCACCACGACCAGGACGGGCACGTCGTCCAGCCGCTCGGCGAACGCGGCGAGCCAGCGCAGGGTCTCCTGGTCCGCCCAGTGGACGTCGTCGAGGAGCAGCACCAGCGGATACTCCTGCCGGGCGAGCCGGCGTACGGCGGTGACGAGGCCGTCGCAGACGCCCTGGGGGTCGGCCTGCCGCGCGCCGGGGTCCGCTATGCCGAGGGCGGGGCCGACGATGTCGTACCGGTCGCCGAGGTACTCCCGCGCCTCGTCCGGGAGCATCGACACCAGCGCGGGCTGGAGCAGCTGCCGGACCACGTTGAAGGGGACGGAGCGGAGGGTCTCGCCGCCGCGTGCCGCCCACACCGTGCAGCCGGCGCGTTCGGCGATGCGCCGGGCCTCGGCCAGCAGGGCGGTCTTGCCGAGTCCCGCCTCGCCGCGGAGCACCAGGAGCGTGCCGGGCGACGAGCGGTCCGCGCGCAGGGCGTCGACCGCCTGCGTGAGAGCGGCGATCTCCGCGTCGCGCTCCCACAGGGAAGCCGAGGTGGCGGCCGTGGGCCGTACCTCCGTCATCCCGTTACCTCCCCAAGTCGCCCGAACGACGTACGGATCCCGAGCGTAGCCGCCCGGCGGACTGAGTGGTGAGTGGTCCGGGCAGGAGTTGCCGAGACGGGTGACACGGGGTATAGGCGGGCCGTGCGGTGGGCCGCCCACCAGCCACGCGTCACCCCACGGGCAGTCAACGAACGGCCGGGAGGCGGGCGTTGGGACGGAGGCGGGGAGGGGACGGAGACCGGCGGGACCGGCCGGGCGGGCCGGACGGGGCACGCGCCCGCCGGGCTCTGGTCGCGGGCTCGGTGGGCAATCTCATCGAGTGGTACGAGTTCGGCGTCTACGGCTACTTCGCGACGGTCATCGCGGAGCGGTTCTTCACGCCCGAGGGCGGCGGCGAGGCCGAGGCCCTGGTGAGGACGTACGCCTCGTTCGCGCTGGCGTTCTTCTTCCGGCCCGTCGGCGCGGCGCTGTTCGGCCGGCTGGGCGACCGGATCGGGCGCCGGCCGGTGCTGGTCCTGGTGATCTCCCTGATGACGGGGGCGACGACGCTGATCGGCGCGTTGCCGACGTACGCGCAGGCCGGGGCCGTCGCGCCGTGGCTGCTGACCTTCCTGCGGGTCCTGCAAGGGCTGTCGGCGGGCGGGGAGTTCGGGGGCGCGGTGTCGGTGATGACGGAGTTCGCCCCGCCGGGCCGGCGCGGGCTGTACGGGTCGTGGCAGTCCTTCACGGTGGCGCTCGGGCTGCTCGGCGGGGCGGGCGCGGCGGCGTTCCTGGCGACCGTGCTGACGGAACAGCAGCTGGGCGCGTGGGGCTGGCGGCTGCCGTTCCTGCTGACGCTGCCGCTGGGGCTGGGGGCGCTGTGGCTGCGGCTGCGGCTGGACGAGACGCCGGCGTTCCGCGGGGAGGGGGCGCGGGTGACTCCGCCCGCGCGGGAGGTGGCGGCGGCGATCGCGCTGGGCGCCGGGCGGATCATGGGCTGGGCGGCGGCCGGCTACACCTTCCTGGTCGTCCTGCCGTCGTACCTGCAAAGCAGCCTGGACGCGAGCTTCCGCCAGGCGCTGGTCGCCACCGTGCTGGCCAACGCGGGGTTCGCGGTGACGATCCTCCCGGCGGGGCTCCTGAGCGACCGGGTCGGGCGGCGGCCGGTGATGCTGGCGGGGGCGCTGCTGGTGGCGGTGTCGTCCCTGCCGCTGCTGAACCTGCTCCAGGACCCCGGCGCCTCGGACGCCGAGAAGGGCGCGGCCGTCCTCGCCGCGGGTGCCGTGGTGGGGCTGATGGCGGGACCGGGACCCGCGCTGCTGTCGGAGATGTTCCCGACGCGGGTGCGCTACACGGGACTGGGGCTGGCCTACGCGCTGTCCAACGCGGTGTTCTCCGGGTGCGCGGGGCTGGTCATCACCGAGACCGTGGGGCGGACCGGGAACGTGGACGTCCCCGCGTACTACGCGGCGGCGACCTGCGCGGTGAGCGCGCTCGCCCTCGCCGCCACCCCCGGGCGGACGGGGCGCCGGGCGGACGCCGCCGGGGAAGCGGGGTGACCTGATGAGGACACCGGGCGTGCCGGGGACGCCGAGAACACCGCGGGCGCCGTGGACGGCGTGGACGGCGTGGGCCACCGGGGCGGTGCGGGCGGCGAGGATGGCGCGGTCGACGCGGGTGATCGGGCTGATGTCCGGCACGTCGTACGACGCCATCGACGCGGCGGCGGCCGATCTGCGCCCGGCCGGGGACCGCCTGGTGCTGGAGCCGCTCGGGACGGTGAGCGAACCGTACGACGACGAGGTGCGCGAGGCGCTGGCCGCCGCGCTGCCCCCGGCCGCGGTGACGCTCGCCGACGTGTGCCGGCTGGACACCCGGATCGGGCAGGCGTTCGCCGCGGCGGCCGTCCGGGCCGACCGCGAACTGTGCGGCGGCACGGCGGAGCTGGTCGCCTCGCACGGGCAGACCGTCTACCACTGGGTGGAGCGGGGGCGGGTGCACGGCACCCTTCAGATCGGGCAGCCGGCCTGGATCGCCGAGGCGACCGGGCTGCCCGTGGTCGCCGACTTCCGGCCGCGGGACATCGCCGCCGGAGGGCAGGGCGCCCCGCTGGTCAGCCTGGTGGACTCCCTGTGGCTGCGCGGCCGGCCGGGCGCGCCGGTCGCGCTGAACATCGGCGGGATCGCCAACCTCACCGCGCCGGACGGGACCGCCTTTGACACCGGGCCGGGCTGCGCCCTCATCGACGCCGCCGTCCGGGAGTTCGGCGGCGGGCGCCTGGCGTGTGACGCGGACGGCGCGCTGGCCGCCCGGGGCCGAGTGCACGGGCCGCTGCTGGAGCGGCTGCTCGCCGAGCCGTACTACGCGCTCGCCCCGCCGAAGACGACGGGCAAGGAACTCTTCCACGCCGGCTATCTGCGCGAGGCGCTGGCCGGGCTGGGGACGCTTCCCGCCGAGGACGTCGTCGCCACGCTGACCCGGCTCACCGCCCGCACGATCGCGGACGCCGTGCGGGCGGCCGGTGCGACGGAGGTGATCGCCTCGGGCGGCGGGACCCGCAATCCGGTGCTGATGGACCTGCTCGGGCGGTCCCTGCCGGGGGTGGCGCTGCGCACCTCGGGCGAACTGGGGCTGCCGGAGCAGGCGAAGGAGGCGTACGCGTTCGCCGTCCTGGGGTTCCTGACGGCGCGCGGCCTGCCGGGCACCGATCCGGTGAGTACCGGGGCGCGGCACCCGAGCGTGCTGGGCTCGGTGACACCGGGGCGGGACGGGCTGCGGCTGCCGCCGCCGGCGCGGAGGCCCCCGGTGCGGCTGGTGGTGGCCGGCGCGGCCGGCGGCGACCCGGCCCGGGGGTCCGGCCGGCGCGCGGGCCTCGGTGCCGGATCGGGGGCGGTCCTCTCATCGCGCTTTCACCGACGCCTCATACGGTGGGCCCATGACGCAGGTGACTCCTCCCGGGTGGTATCCGGACCCCGGGCAGACAAGTGACGGTCCCCCGACCGAACGCTGGTGGGACGGCAAGGCGTGGACGGACCGGATCCGCCCCGCGGGGCCCGCCGTCACGGACGATCCCCCGCACCAGGGGGATGGGGCACGGTCCGAGCAGGCGGCCCAGCCGCCCGTGGACGGGGCCGGCGCCAAGAGCCCGGCGACCGCCGCCCAGCCCGGAGAACCGGCCCAGCCCTCGGCGGACGGGACCGGGACCGGGGCCGGGACCCCGGTGACCGCCGTCCAACCCCGACAGCAGGCCCAGGCCCCGGTGGACGGGACCGGGTCCGGGGACACGGCGGCCACGGAACAGACCGGACCGCCCGGACCATCGGTCCAGCCCCCGGCCGAGGGGACGCAGCCGGCGCCTGCGGCGTACCCGGCACCGCCGGGCCAGCCCCCGGCCGAGGG
>NZ_JBFAWY010000004.1:54666-247623 GCF_040680575.1 Streptomyces sp. NPDC052020 | reverse complement strand
GGCGCGCAGCCGGCGCCTGCGGCGTACCCGGCACCGCCGGGCCAGCCCCCGGCCGAGGGCGCGCAGCCCGCGCCTGCGGCGTACCCGGCACCGCCGGGCCAGCCCCCGGCCGAGGGCGCGCAGCCCGCGCCTGCGGCGTACCCGGCACCGCCGGTCCAGCCCGGGTACCCGGCATTCCCCGGACAGCCCGCGCACCCCGGTCACCCTGGCCATCCGGGCTTCCCCGGGCAGTCTGGCTACCCGGGCTTCGCCGGGCAGCCGGTGTACCCGGGCTACCCGGCGTATCCCGCGCAGCCGGCGCCCGGCCGGCGGCGTGGGCTGCGCACCGGCATCGCCGTGGGCCTGGCCGCGGCCGTCCTCGCCAGCATCGGCGTCGGCGTCTACGCCCTGACCGCAAGTGACGGCCGCGGCGGCGACCGTGCCGGATCGGGGCGGCAGGACCCGCGCCCGGGCGGTCCGGACGGCCAGGACGGTCCCTTCCGGGACGGGGAGGGCGGGACGTCTCCTGCCCCGGACCCGTCCGGCCGGCCCAAGGTCGACAGCGGATCGGTGACCGACCCGCTCAGCGGCATCAGCCTGCCCATCCCGGACGGCTGGTACGGCCAGGAGCTCTCCTTCGGCGCGCAGGTGACGTCGGACGACTCCTACCCGTGCCCCGGCGACACCTCCGAGACCTGCACCAAGGGCGGGGCGTACTCGGCGCCCGCGATGCTGCTCGAGACGGAGGGCGACACGGCCGAGGAGGTAGCGAAGGCGGACATCGAGGCGAACGCGCGGGAGTCGTACGGGGGCAAGACCTACGGTTCGATCACCTCGCACGACGTGCTCGCGTCCAGGGCGGTGACCGTGGCCGGGCAGAAGGGCTACCTGGTTCGCTGGAAGGCGGTCACGAGCAAGGGCTCCGACGGCTACGTCGAGTCGCTCGCCTTCCCCGCGCCGAACAACCCCGAGCAGATCGTCGTCGTCCGCTTCGGTGTCGACGTCGGTGAGTCGCAGAGCGTCATCGACGAGATCACGAAGGGCATCAAGGCGGCGTCCGGCGGCGGCAACGGCGAGCGGGTGTAACGCCTGATAGGGGGATGAGCTGAGACCAGGCCGTCAGGCCCGCCGCGCGAACCCCGCCCTCAGGAAGCTGCTGCTGCGTATCGCGCGCCATCGGCGTACCGCTGGAGGATCTCGTGCGGTGAGCGGCCCGCCTCCGACGGGGGGCGGAGGCGGGCCGCGGGGCGTCACCGGCTCGGCCGGCGTCGAGCCGGTGACGGTCTGGTGTGGGCGGCCGTCTGAGCTCCCCAGCGAACGACGGCCGCCCGGCCCGCCGGCGCCGCGATCACCTCGGCGACCCCGGCGGGAGTCTCAGTACCGCAGCCCGCTGGGCCGGGGGCCGTGGGGGTGGCGCGGATGAGGCGTTGCAGTCCGAGACGCGTGAGCCGTCCCGCGCGGCCCGGGCTTCTTCCCGCTGCCGTGCGAGATCCCGGCACGTCGGGCAGCCCGTCACCGGGTCCGGCTCGGGAGGGAGTAGACCCAGCACCGGGGCCGGGGGCATGGCGTCCGAAGGACTCATCGGCGGTGCCTCCTCACGAGCCGGGCCAGGGCGAGGCCGGTCTCGCACTGTCCGACGTCGTCGACATCTCCATCTCTGTCCGGGCCCGGTCGATGAGGAAGTGCGCACGGCGAGACGTCGCCAATGACGTCGGAAGTTTGATCGTTCGGGCCTGCTTCAGCGCATCGTCGTAGGCGCGCATCTCCACTGCGGCGGACATCTTGTGGAGTGCCACGTTGGTGGGCCAAAGCTGAGCCAGTGCAGTCGGAGGCATCACCGATCCGGTTGGCGATCCTACGGGCTTCATCGCTATGAACGGCCACTTTCGCCTCGTCGTTCAGGCGCGCGGCGATCACCGACGCACCTAGGTGGCAACTGTCCAGTGACAGCCAGGGCCTCCCGTGTGGGCTCTGCCTGGCCGACCACGCTATGCCCCGAGGCGATGAGGCGCTGCCCGGTTCCATACTCGCCTTCCCGGAAGTACACCAGAGCCCTCATGTACTGGCGAACTGCGGCCAGGCCCGGGTCAGAAGCGCGCTGGGCCGCCCAGTCCATCCGGTCCAGCGCCACGGTGGAAAGGTCGTAGTAGCCGAGCTTCACACTGATGTCGTGAGCGGTCCGATACGTTGACGCGAGTGCCTGCCACAGCTCGGTAGACGGCATCGACCACGCCGTGTCAGTCAGCTCGGTGATCAGACCGGGAAGCTTGCGGGCAGCAGTCCGTAGATGTGTAGCCCGGACTTCTCGGCATAGCTCGTCGGCTTCGGCCCGGAGCTGGTCCGCTGGCCGTGCTGTGATATCCGGGATGGGGCCGAGGTCGTACAAGTCGAGGCTCTCACGGATCGGTCGTACCAGTTCGGCAAGTCGGTCGTGTTGCGGTTCGGTCACGTAGGGCTGCCCTGTGAGCGTGGTGACGTCGACGCCTAAGGCGTGCGCGACTGCTGCTACGAAGTCGCTGGTGGCGGGCCGGGCACCGCATTCGACCTGGGTGAGGTAGCCGTACGAGTACGGGATACGCGCGGCGAGTCCGCGCTGAGTGAGTCTGGCTCCGGTCCGCAGCCACGACGGCAGCAGCCCCGCACACGACGGCCGGGTGGGGCGCCCCTCCGCTCAAGAGGCGTCCCACCCGGCCGGGGGTGCGCGCCGCCCCCGTCCCCACGGGTCGGCGCGAGCAGGTCACCGTCCAGTCATCCCATGGACGGCGGCCTGGGTCTTCAGGTGAGGCCGAGCGCCGGCAGCACGGCGGCCTCCACGAAACGGACCAGGTAGTCCGCGTCGGCGTACTCGCCCTCCACGACGGGCCGGACCCGCAGGACGCCGAACATCTGCGCGGGCACGTACTCCAGCGCCGGATGGCCGGCGGCCACCTCGCCCCGCGCCACACCACGCTCCAGGATCTGCCGCAGAGCGGCGATCTCGGGCTCGACGAGCGCCTCCCGCAGTGCCTGCTGGAGCTCCGCGTCCTGCATCACGGCATGCCCGAGCGCCTGGAGCAGCCGGGTGTCCTCGCCCGACCACTCGCCCGCCGCCCGGGCCGCCTGGCGCAGGTCCTCGGCGAGCGATCCGGTGTCGATGCCCGCGAAGCGTACCCGGCGGTGGGAGCGCAGGGCCGCCGCCACGAACTGGGGCTTGGTCTTCCACTGCCGGTAGAGCGTGGACTTGCTGCACCGGGTGCTGGCGGCCACGCCCTCCATGGTGACGGCGTCGTAACCGCACTCCCGGATCTGTTCGAGGACGGCGTCGAAGAACTCCTGCTCACGCTCGGGCGTGATCTTGGAGCGGCGCGAGGCGACGACCGTGTCCGGTCGGTCCGCGGCCTGCGACGTCATCGTGCACCCCTCGCTCGGATCCGGTGGGCCCGGGGCCCGTGCTGCGCCCGTACTCCCAGTGTGTCGTACGGCCATCGATACGCCAGTGTACCGGTACCCAAGCGTATCGGTACACTGGCGTATCGGTACGGGAACGTATCGATGAGATCCATCACCCTCCCGCACCGGCCGGGCTCACCACCGACGAGCCCGGCGAGATCCGGCGAGCCACCGGCTCCGCCGCACCACCACACGCACCACCGTCAGCGAAGGGGCCGGGGGATGAACGCCCGCACCGAGCCTGCCGAAGCGGAGCCCGACGCGTCAGCGCGGCCGCCGCTCGTCCGTGAGCTCCTGCTCGTGGCAGGGCTTTTCCTCGTCTACAAGTTCGGCCGGCGACTGGCGACGGGCCACACCGGTGAGGCGTTCCGCAACGCGCACCACGTGTGGGACCTGGAGCGCGCCCTGCGCCTGCCCGGCGAGGGCGCGGTGCAGTCCCTGCTGCTGCACGGCGACACCCTGGTGCATCTGGCGAACACCTACTACGCCACCGTCCACTTCCCGGCCACCGCGGCCTTCCTGGTCTGGCTCTACCTGCGCCGGCCCGCGCACTACGTCTGGGTCCGCCGGGTACTGGCCGCGGTGACCGCCGCCGCGCTGGTGCTGCATCTGACGTTCCCCCTCGCGCCGCCGCGGATGCTGGCCGCGACCGGCCTGATCGACACCGGGCGGGTGTACGGGCCCTCGGTCTACGGGCCGCCGCGGAGCGACCACCTGTCGAACCAGTTCGCGGCAATGCCGTCCCTGCACTTCGGCTGGGCGCTGATGCTGGCGATCGGCCTGATCGCCGCCACCCGGTCCCGCCTGCGGCCGCTGTGGCTGCTGCACCCGCTGCTGACGCTGCTGGTGATCGTGGGGACGGCGAACCACTACTGGCTGGACTCCATCGCGGCGACGGCCCTGCTCGGCCTCGCCCTCGCGCTGATCCGCCCGCCGCGCCGCACGGCGCTCCCGGCTCGCCCCGGCCGGGGCGAGCCGTCGGCCGCCGCGCGCGGCAGCGCCGTACCGGCGGCGGGCGCGCCGCGGCGGCCCGCGCCGGCCGGGGCGCGGCGGACCACACCGCAGCCGGAGCGGCTCACCCCGGCCGCCGCCGGCCGGTCCGGACCGGCCGGCGGGCCGCAGCCTCCCCGGCTCGGGCGGCCGCGGCCCGCACCGCCCCGTGACCGCCCGGCCGCGCACACCGGCCCGGAAGATCCCCCGGCGCCCGCGCGGCCCGGCGGGCGCAACCTGCTCGGGGCGGGCCGATGAGTGCCGCTCTGCTCGCCGTCCTCCTCTCCCTCGTCTCCGCCGCCGCCTACGCCGCCGCGGCGGTCGCCCAGGAGCGGCTGGCGTCCCGCTCCGCCGGTGCGGGCACGCTGCGGCTGCTGGCCAGCGGGGCGTGGTGGTGGTCGGTGGCGCTGAACGCCTCGGCCGCGCTGCTGCACGTCGTGGCGCTGAAGTACGGCCCGCTGACCGTGGTCCAGCCGCTCGGCGCGCTCACCTTGGTGGCCGCGGTGCCCCTGGGGGCGCGGCTCGCGGGGCGGCGGGTGAGCGCGGTGGAGTGGCGCGGCACCGGTCTGACCCTGCTCGGTCTCGGCGCGCTGCTGATCACCGCGTCCGGGCCCGCGCCAGACGACGTGCTCAGCGTCTCCGAGGCGCTGGCCGTCGCCGGTGTCACCGCCGCGCTGATCGGCACCCTGTCGTGGCCGGGCACCCGGCCGGGCCTGCGGCACGCGACCGCGTCGGGGGTGGCCTCGGGGGTCGCCTCGGCACTCACGCAGACGGTGACGGTCGCCGTCACCGACCGTTCGGGCCCGCTGCTCAGTGTCCAGGTGATCGGGGTGGCACTGCTGGTCGCGGCCTTCGCGACGGGCGGACTGCTGCTGTCGCAGACGGCGTACCGGGGCGGCCTCGGGGCGCCGCTGGCGGTGGTGACCCTGGCCAATCCGGCCGCCGCCGCGGTGATCGGGCTCTCGCTGCTCGGTGAACGGCTCCAAGGCGGCGCGGCGGGTGTGCTGCTGGCGCTGACCGGGGCGGGCCTGGCCGCCTGGGGCGTGCTGCTGCTCACCCGGGCGACTCCCGCCGGGCCGGTCCCGGACCGGCCCGGCGCCCCGGAGCGCGCCGGCGAACGGCGCACGACCGGCGATCCGTGCCGTGCCGGGGCTCGGTTCCGTGCCGAGACCCGGCACGGGACCGGGATGCGGCAGGGGACCGGCGCCCGGTATCGCTCCGGCGCCCCGGACGGGTCCGGTCCCGCGCACCGGGACGCCCGCCCGGCGGCCGCCGCCGTACTCGCCCCGGAGCCCGGACCGGCCGCGGCCTCCCCCGCGCTGGTGCCCCGGCAGCAGGGGCCGGAGCGGCTGACGCCGTTGTAGCGGCTACTCGGTGGCGATGGCCGGGTCGCTCACCCCCGGCCGCCCGTTCTCGACGTGCCCGGCGAAGCGGCGCAGGAACGCCGGGTCCGCCGCCGAGGTGACGGTCAGGTCGTACCAGCGCCGGCTCGCCGCGAGGGCCACCCGGTGCTTCACGGTGGCGCCGGGGCGCACGGTGACGGTCGTGGGGGCGCCGCCGTAGGCGTTGGCCAGCCTCAGCCGGACCGTGCCGGAGCCCGCGTTGGTGAAGGTCAGCTCCACGTCGTCGCCGGTGTGCCGCGCGGTGACCTCCGGCCCGGCGGTCTTCCCGGCCCCCTTGAAGGCGCGCAGGAAACCGTTGGGGCCGTGCACGGTCAGGTCGTGGGAGCCCTTGGAGTACAGCGAGTTCCAGGTGTCCGAGACCGTCTTGCCGGCCTCGGTGGTGTAGGTCCAGGGGCCGTCGGTGCGGTTGCCGGAGGTGACGAGGAAGGCGGCGCCGGCCTCGGGGCCGGAGGCGAAGGTGAGCGCGTACCGGCCCGTGGCCGGGTCGGCGGAGCCGTCCACGTACGGGGCGTACTTCAGCGGGCGGGCCGGACGGGAGCCCGGCTCCTGCTTCGGCATGTCGGGGCCGGCCGGCGGGGTCGGCCGGTAGTCGGGGTGGCGCTCGCGGTCCGGCGGCCGGTAGCCGTCGGTGTCCGGCAGGTCGGCCGGGCTGCTGTCCTTGCGGGAGAAGTCGAAGGCGGAGGTCAGGTCTCCGCAGACGGCCCGCCGCCACGGTGAGATGTTGGGCTCGCGCACCCCGAAGCGGCGTTCCATGAACCGGATGATCGAGGTGTGGTCGAAGGTCTCGGAGCAGACGTAGCCGCCCTTGCTCCACGGGGAGACGACCAGCATCGGCACCCTCGGGCCGAGGCCGTAGGGGCCGGCCGGACGCTTGCCGTCGCCCGGGTAGAGGTCGAGGGACACGTCGACGGTGGACTTGCCCCGCGCGGCGGACTCCGGCGGCAGCGGCGGCACCACGTGGTCGAAGAAGCCGTCGTTCTCGTCGTAGGTGATGAACAGGGCCGTCTTCGCCCACACGTCCGGGTTGGCGGTGAGGGCGTCCAGGACCTGGGCGATGTACCAGGCGCCGTAGTTGGACGGCCAGTTGGAGTGCTCGGAGAACGCCTCGGGGGCGGCGATCCACGATATCCGCGGCAGCCGGTCCGCCCGGACGTCCGCGCGGAGCCGGTCGAAGTACCCTTCGCCCGCCTTGGCGTCGGTGCCCGTGCGGGCCTTGTCGTACAAGGGGTCGCCGGGCTCGGCGTCGCGGTAGCGGGTGAAGTACAGCAGCGAGTTGTCGCCGTAGTTGCCGCGGTAGGCGTCGTCGATCCAGCCCCAGGAGCCGGCGGCGTCCAGGCCGTCGCCGATGTCCTGGTAGATCTTCCAGGAGACGCCGGCCCGCTCCAGGCGCTCGGGGTAGGTCGTCCAGCCGTAGCCCAGCTCGTCGTTGCCGAGGACCGGGCCGCCGCCGGTGCCGTCGTTGCCGGTGTGACCCGTCCACATGTAGTAGCGGTTGGGGTCGGTGGAGCCGATGAAGGAGCAGTGGTAGGCGTCGCAGACGGTGAAGGCGTCGGCGAGGGCGTAGTGGAAGGGAATGTCCTCGCGGGTCAGGTACGCCATGGTGGTGGTGCCCTTGGCGGGCAGCCACCGGTCGTAGCGGCCGCCGTTGTAGGCGGCCTGGCCGTCGGGCCAGCCGTGCGGCAGGCCCTCCAGGAACCGCATGCCGAGGTCGTCGGCGTCCGGGTGGAACGGCAGCACCTCCTTGCCGTCCTTCGTCTGGTGCCACACGGACTTGCCGCTGGGGAGGGTCACCGGGCGCGGGTCGCCGAAGCCGCGGACGCCCCTCAGCTTGCCGAAGTAGTGGTCGAAGGAACGATTCTCCTGCATCAGGACGACGATGTGCTCGACGTCCTCGATCGATCCGGTGCGGTGGTTGGCCGGGATCGCGGCGGCCCGCTGGATGCTGGCGGACAGCACGCTGAACGCCGTGCCGGCACCCGCGAGCTGGAGGAATCTGCGCCGGTTGACTTCGGGCATGAACGAGGACCCTCTCCCCTTGTGTCATGGTGTCGCCGGCCGGTCGGTGACGGAATGCGCGCGGAAGGAGTGTTCCAGGAGCGTCGAACGCCAGGGAAGGGTCCGATGGCGCGGGTGTGAAAGTCGCCGGTACGGGAGGTGTCCGGGGCCCGCCGGGCGGGGATGGTCGCGATCATGACACACATGCACACGGCATCCGGTCACCCCGCTCCTCCGGCACGACGGCCCGTACGCCAGCTCCTCGCCGCCTCCGTGGGCAACGCCGTGGAGTGGTACGACTGGTACGCCTACACCTTCCTCGCCACCTACATCGCCGATCAGGTCTTCCCCAAGGGCGCGGACAACTCGCTGGTCCCGCTGCTGTCGACGTTCGCGGTGTTCGCGGTCGGCTTCTTCATGCGGCCGGTGGGCGGGCTGCTGATGGGGGCGATCGCGGACCGGCGCGGGCGGCGGGCCGCGCTGACGGCGACCATCCTGCTGATGGGCGGCAGCAGCCTGCTGGTCGGGCTGACCCCGACGTACGCGGCGGCCGGCCTGCTGGCTCCCATAGTGCTCGTCCTGGCCCGCCTCCTCCAAGGGCTGTCGGTGGGCGGCGAGTTCGCGGCCTCGACGACCTTCCTGGTGGAGTCGGCGGGGCCGGGCCGCCGCGGGCTGTTCTCCAGCTTCCAGTACGTGTCGACGACCGCCGGGCAGCTCCTCGCCTCCGGGATCGCCGCCCTGCTCGTCGACACGCTCTCCGAGAAGGCGATGAACGGCTGGGGCTGGCGGGTCCCCTTCGTCCTGGGCGCGGTGCTCAGCCTGGTCGGCTTCTGGATCCGGCAGGGAGCGCAGGAGACGCGCAGCGAGGAACAGCGGCAGGCGCCCCGCCCCGGCCTGTTCGAGGCGCTGCGCCGCCATCCGCGCGAGTCGCTGCGGATCGCCGGGATCACGGCCGGCGGCACCATCGCCTACTACACCTGGACGTCGTACCTGCCGACGTACGCCGAACTCAACGCGGGTGTCGAGAAGTCGCAGGCGCTGCTGGCCGGCACCCTCTCGCTCGCCTTCTTCGCCCTGCTCCAGCCGCTGGGCGGACTGCTCTCCGACCGCTTCGGCCGCCGCCCGCTGCTGCTCTTCTTCGGCGTGGGCTTCGCCCTGCTGTGCGTGCCGCTGCTGCACGCCCTGCGCGACTCCTTCGCCGTGCTGCTGCTGGTGAGCTGCGCGGGCATGGTGCTGCTGACCGGCTTCACCTCGATCAGCGCGGCCGTGAACGCGGAGGTGTTCCCGCCCCGGGTGCGCGCGGCCGGCATCGGCTTCCCCTACTCCCTGACCGTCGCCCTCTTCGGCGGCACGGCTCCGTACGTGGGCACGCTGTTCAAGGAGACGGGCCACTCCGGGCTGTTCCCCTGGTACGTGGCGGTGCTGTGCCTGGCGTCCTCGGTGGTGTACCTGCGCCTGCCGGAGACGGCCCACACGGAGCTGCGGCGATGACCCCGGCCGCGGGCCCCGGCTCCCGCACCGGCGCCGCGGGGGCGACGGGGCTCCGCGGGGGCGACGGGGCTGCGCGGGGGCTTCCGGGAGACGGAAGGAGTATTGCGCCGCCGCGCGGCCCTTTCCGACGATGTCGCCACCACCAGAGGACGGGAGCCAGAGGCCATGCCGCACATGACCGCCTTCGCCAGGAACCAGTGGTACGTCGCCGCCTACGGCCATGAGGTCGGGCGCGAGCTGCTCGGCCGGACGATTCTCGGGGAGCCGCTCGTGCTCTACCGGACCCGGGAGGGCACGCCGGTCGCCCTGCACGACCGGTGTGTGCACCGCCGCTACCCGCTGTCCGAGGCGCCGACCCGGCTCGACGGGGACCGGGTCGTCTGCGGCTACCACGGGTTCACCTACGACACGACCGGCGCCTGCGTGTCCGTGCCCGGGCAGAAACGCGTCCCGCGCACCGCGCGCGTCGCCTCCTACCCGGTCGTCGAGCAGGACTCCCTGGTGTGGGTGTGGATCGGCGACCCCGAGCTCGCCGACCCGCCGGCCATCCCCCGCGCGGCGCACCTGGACTCCCCCGGCTGGGTCACCGTGCGCGGCATGGAGCCCATCGACTGCGACTACGGACTCCTCGTCGACAACCTCCTCGACCTGTCCCACGAGACCTATCTGCACGGCGGTTACATCGGCACCCCGGAGGTCGCCGAGACGCCGATCACCACCGAGGTCGACGAGGGCGCCGGGATCGTACGGGTGAGCCGGCACATGGACGACGCCGAGTGCCCGCCGTTCTACGCCAAATCCACCGGCGTCCAGGGGCGGATCTCCCGCTGGCAGGACATCGAGTACCACGCGCCCTGCCTGTATCTGCTGCACAGCCGGGTCGCCCCGGTCGGCGTGGTGCCGGCGGCGGACGGCAGCGACCCGGACGGCTTCCACACCGAGATCACCTACGCCATCACGCCGTCCGCCGAGGGCAAGGTGTACGACTTCTGGGCGGTCTCGCGGGACTGGGCGACGGACGACGCCGAGGTGACCGAGTTCCTGCGGAAGAACAACCACACCGTCGTCATGCAGGACGTCGTCGCGCTCAACCTGCTCCAGCGGACGCTCGGCACCGAGCGCACCGGCTACCAGGAGCTCAGCATCAACATCGACACCGGTGGTCTGGCCGCCCGCCGCATCCTCGCCCGGCTGGCCGAGGAGGGCGCCCGGCCCGCGGAGCCCGTGGAGTCCGTGGAGGGCGTGCGGTGACCTCCCCCGCCGGCCAGGAGATCTACCGCGTCGACTGGGTGCCCGGCACGGACGTGCTGCACGGCACCTGCCACTGCGGCGCCGAGCACAGTGCCGAGGACCCGGTCATCCTGTGGGAGTGGATGCTCGCCCATCCGCGAGGACACCGGACGCGAGGACACCAGCGAGGAAACGGCTCATGACCACATACGGCACCGAACTCGTCGTCGAGCGCTGCGAGCAGGCCGCGGCCGGCGTGCGCGCGCTCACCCTGCGCCATCCCCGGGGCGAGGCGCTGCCCGCCTGGGAGCCGGGCGCCCACGTCGATGTCCTGCTCGGGCCCGGCCTGGAGCGGCAGTACTCGCTGTGCGGCGACCCCGCCGACCGGCACACCTGGCGGATCGCCGTACTGCGCGAACCGGACGGGCGCGGCGGATCGGCGTATGTGCACGACCGGCTGGAGCCGGGCGCCGCGGTGCGGGTGCGCGGCCCGCGCAACCGCTTCCCGCTCGAACCCGCACCCCGCTACCGCTTCGTCGCCGGCGGCATCGGCATCACCCCGATCCTGCCGATGCTGGCCGCGGCCGAGGCGGCGGGTGCCGAGTGGACGCTGCTGTACGGGGGACGCACCCGCGCCTCCATGGCGTTCACCCGGGAGCTGGCGCGGTACGGGGACCGGGTCACGCTCGCCCCGCAGGACGAGACGGGGCCGCTCGATCTCGGCTCCGTGCTGGACGGCCTGCCGGGCGGCACGCTCGTCTACTGCTGCGGTCCCGGACCGCTGCTCGACGCGGTCGAGGAGCGGTGCCCGCCGGACGTGCTGCGCGTGGAGCGGTTCCGGCCCAAGGAGGAGCCGCGGGCGGGAGCGGACGCGGACGCGGACGCGGCGTTCGAGGTCGAGCTGGCGCGCAGCGGCAGGACGGTCACCGTCCCGCCGGGCCGCTCCGTCCTCGACGCCGTGCGCGCCGCCGGGGTGGAGGTGCTGTACTCCTGCACCGAGGGCACCTGCGGCACCTGTGAGACCGACGTGCTGGAGGGCACTCCGGACCACCGGGACTCCGTGCTCACGCAGGAGGAGCGGGCGGCCGGGGAGACCATGCTCATCTGTGTCTCCCGGTGCCGGGGGAAGCGGCTCGTGCTGGATCTGTGATCCGCGGCCCGGCGCCGGTCCGGGCGGAGCCGGGCTCACCGCCCAGCCGAGTTCCGGCGGTCCGGCTCCCCGCCCACGCCGATCACGGCGTCCGGGGTCCAGCCTCAGTGCGCGCCCGGTCGCCGCCCTGGAGGGCCGGTGACCGGGCGCTCGGGCGTTCGGGCGGTCAGCAGGCGGACCGCTTCGGCCGGCCCGGCGGGAGAACGGCCGGAAAGCTCCCTCCGGCCGCCCTCACTCCGCCGGGGGGACGACCCTGAGATGGGGAGCGGCACGCCGTCTGCGGCGCTCCCGGGCGGGCGCGCGGCGCGCCTCGCGCAGCACGAGCGTCAGACGCGTGTACCCGAGCCGTTCCAGGGACCGGGGCGTCTCGACGACGACCCGGCAGTCGGTCACGCCCCAGCGCGGATCGGGGTGCAGGACCGGCCGCACGGCGCCGTCGTGCTCGACGGCGGACTCCCCGACCGCGCGGATCCAGTGCGGCAGGCCCTGCCGGTAGGCGGCCTCCATGATCGGGTCCTGGGCGATGTCGCGGCGGATGGCCTGCAACGCGGGGTCGTGGCCGTGCCGTTCGAGCACGGACGCGAAGTGCGCCAGCATCGGCAGGCACCAGCGCGGCTCGTGCTCGCCGAGGATCGCGGGGGCGTCCGGGTGGAACAGGACGAATCTGAGGAAGTTGTCCTCCGGCATGGCCGTCGGATGCGAGGCGACGGCGGCGAACAGCGCCCGGAAGGCGCCGTTGGCCAGCGCCACGTCCCAGCGGTGGTCGACGACGAAGGACGGATAGGGGACGGCCTCCAGCAAGGCGGCGTAGTCCTGTAGGTACGCCTGGGTCTGGGACGTCTCGGACGTCTCGGGGACGGGCCGCGGTGCCGGCCGCTGCCCTCCTGCGTGAAATGCCATCGGGAGGTCACCCCTCTTGCCTGTGCGGCCCTTCTCGCGGCGCCCCGATCCTGCTGTCCCGACGCAAGGCGTGTCAACTATCGTGGCATTCCATGTCGGTTGACGGCTGGAATTGGCCACAGTTGTGGCGAGACCTGGATGTAGGTTCGGACCACGGGCTACTCTCCGGGAAGTTCACGGCAACCGCTTATGAGAAGCGTTTGTGAGAAGCCTGTGAGAGACGTGGGAGATCCTTCGGTGACCGGTGGCTTCGGGGGTCCGGGCAGCACGCCGACGGCCGCGCTGCCGGCCGTCGTCGCCCGCGTCACCGCGCTCGCCGACCGGCTCGGCGTTCCGCACACCGAGGTCTTCGACGTCGGCCGCCTGTCCGTCGCCTCGGGGGTTCCCGAGCCGGTGGTGAAGGCCCTGCTGAGCGGACGGCCGGCGGGGGAACGCGATGTGCAGGCCCGGTTCCTGCAACGCCTGGACCTGTTGCGCCGCACCCGGCTGAAGCCGAACGGGCGCAAGTACACGCAGCAGGAGATCGCCGACGGCGCCGGCATGTCCCGGCAGCAGGCGGGCGCCCTCATCAACGGCGACCGGCGCCCCACCATGGAGCACTGCGACGCGATCCAGCGCTTCTTCCGCGTGCACGCCGGTTTCCTCACGGCCGAGGACCCCGAAGCGCTGGCGAGCGCGCTCCAGCACACCGAGCAGGAACTGCTGCAGAAGCTCGCCGACCGGGAGCGGGCGGCTGCCGCGGCGGCCGACGACCCGCTGGAGCGGCTGCTACAGAACCACGGTGTGCGCGGCATCGCCTGGCGGGCCGCGCAGCTGCCCACCGACCAGCACCGCGACAAGGTCGCCGAGTGGCTGGACATGCTCCTGGAGAGTGTCAAGCGGCCCGAGTCGTGATCCTGGGGAGGAATGTGGGCATCGGCAGGGAGATGCGCCGCCTGTGCGGCGAGCTGGTCGGGGAGCTGACGCTGCCCGCACCGGCACGGCCCGACGAGCTGTACGCCGCGCTCTGCGAGGCGATGAGCAGGCGCCGCGGCCGCCCGGTCCGCTTCCGTACGGCCGCCTTCCCGGCTGGGACCGCCAGCGGGCTCTGGCTCGACATGGCCGACCAGGACCTGGTGGTGATCGAGGAACGAACCGCGCCCGACCACCAGTTGGTCATCCTCGGCCACGAGCTGTGGCACATGAAGGCCGGGCACTGCGGCCACCATGTCGAGGGCAGCGCCGTCGCCGCCCGGCTCCTGCACGACGACGCCGATCTCCAGGCGGCCGTCCGCGCGGTCGCCGCGCGCTCCCGCTTCGAACTCGCCGACGAGCAGGAGGCCGAGCGCTTCGGACTGCTGCTGGCGAGCAAGTGCCGGACGTGGCTGGCGGGTTCGTCGCTGCGCGGGCCGGTGCAGCGGGACCGGCTGGCCGGGCGGATCGAGGCGTCGCTGGGGTACCTGGGGCAGTAGGACCGCGCCTGCCGCGCGGCGGCGTTGTCAGTGGCGGGCGGCAGGCTGGAGTCGCGCAGCCGCCGTACGGGGCGTGCGTGACCGTGCCGCCGAACCGGGGAGAGCCGACCGATGACCACCGCCGTGCCGACCGACCGCGAGCGCACCGCCGTTCAGGCCTATCTGCGGCTGCTGCACACCGTACGGGCAGCCTTCGACACCGCGGCCGGTCCGCCCGGCGCCGGCGGCCCTTGCGCCGGCCCGCCCGTCGTCCCGCCCACGGTGCTCGCCGAGGCGGACGAGGCGTTGCGGGCCGCGGGCCTGGCGGGCAACGAGGAGGCGTTCTTCCGCCTGGTGCGCGGCTGGTGCCCGCCGCGGCCGTGACCGGGAGGACCGGAGGCCGGGAGGACCGGGCGGTGGTGCCCGGGCCGCCCGCGCGCCCGTGCTCAGTCGTGCGGCACCGCCACCGCCGTGGCCAGCAGCCCGTTCCGGGCCATCCAGCGGCCGTCGAAGTGCGTCAGGCGGCGCTCGCCCACCCATGGTCCGGGCACCAGCAGAGCGGCGCGGAACGAACCGAGCCGCCGCTCCCCGGGGTCGGCCGTGATCACGATGTCGGCCTCCGAGAAGTCCAGCCACTTCCCGGTGAGCGGGAACCACGCCTTGTAGACGGACTCCTTGGCGCTGAACAGGAGCCGGTCCCAGTGGAGGTCGGGGCGGTCCGCCGTCAGGCGCCGCAGCCGCTCCTCCTCCGCGGGCAGCGCCACGGCCTCCAGGACCCCCTCCGGCAGGGTTTCGTCGGGTTCGGCGTCGATCCCGAGGGAGGCCAGGTCGGCGGCGCGCACCAGGGCGGCGGCGCAGTAGCCGTCGCAGTGGGTCATGCTGCCGGTCAGGCCCGACGGCCAGCGCGGCGCCCCGCGGTCCCCGGGCAGGATGGGCTGCGGCGGCACGCCGAGCTTCTCCATGGCGCGGCGGGCACAGGCCCGGACGGTGGCGAACTCCCGGCGGCGCTTGGCCACGGCCTGGGCCACCAGCTCCGCCTCCTCCGGGAACAGGGTGGCCGGGCCGGGACCCTCGGTACCGTGGGCCTCGACGGCCACCACCGTGCCGGGCAGCAGTTCTTCGATCACCGGGCTTCGTCCTCCCTCGGCCGGATGCGGCGCAGCCGTCCCGGCGGCTGCTGCCGTGTGCGCCACTCACGGGGATAGCCCACCGACACCTCCTCGAAGCGGACGCCGTCGTGCCAGGTGGTCCGCGGGATGTGGAGGTGGCCGTAGACCATGGTGTCGACGCGGAACCTGCGGTGCCAGTCGGCGGTCAGCCGGGTCCCGCACCACAGCGCGAACTCGGGGTACCACAGGACGTCGGTGGGGTGCCGGTCCAGCGGGTAGTGGTTGACGAGGATCGTCGGCAGGTCGGCGGGGAGCTCGGCGAGCCGGCGTTCGGTCTCGGCGACCCGGTCCCGGCACCACGCCTCACGGCTCGGGTAGGGGTCGGGGTGCAGCAGGTACTCGTCGCTGCACACCACCCCGGTGCCGTGCGCGTAGGCCAGGCCCTCCTCCTTGGTCGCGCACCCGGCCGGCAGGAACGAGTAGTCGTACAGCAGGAACAGGGGGGCGACGACGAAGGGGCCGCCGGGGCCGTCCCAGACGGGGTAGGGGTCCTCCGGTGTCGTGACGCCGAGTTCCCGGCACACCTCGACCAGATGCCGGTAGCGGGCGACGCCGCGCAGGGTGACGGGGTCGCTCGGGTGGGTCCACAGTTCGTGGTTGCCGGGGGCCCAGACAACCCGGCGGAAGCGCTGCGCGAGGGTGTGCAGGGCCCAGCGGACGTCCGCGACGGTCTCCGCCACGTCACCGGCCACCAGCAGCCAGTCCTCGTCCGACTCGGGATGCATCTTCTCGACCAGTGCCCGGTTCTCCGGGTAGCTGATGTGCAGGTCGCTGATGGCCCACAGCTGTCCGGCACTACCGGCCGTCGCCGCCACGCCGCCCCCCTTCCGCCCGCGTTCGGAACCACGAGATCACATCCGGGGACCGCGGGACAAGGGCCTTCGTCCCGGCACCGCGTCGCCGGCCGGGGCGGAGCGCGCCGCGCGCGTCGCGCGCGGCCGCTCGCGACGCCGTATGATCGCCCCCGGCACCACCGCCTCGAAATTCCCTCTGTCGAGGGCGCTTTGGCGTCCCTTCCCTTCACCCCGGCCGGGCACGGACGCCGCCGGCTCTCCCGCCTGAGCCCCGGCGGCCCGCTCGGCCGTCAGCCGAGGTAGGCCAGGCCCGGATGCACGGCGGTGTAGCCGTCCACGAGACGCCGGGCCACCGCCACGGAGTCGACGAGCGGGTGCAGCGCGAACGCCTTCACGGCCGTCGCCCGGGACCCGGACTCGGCGGCGGCCAGCACCTCGCGCTCGGCCGCCTTGACCGCGCAGACCAGACCGGTGGCGTGGCCCGGCAGCGGGCCGGGCGCCACCGGGTGCGCGCCGTCCGCGCCGACCAGGCACGGGACCTCGATCACCGCCTCGGAGTCCAGGACCGGCAGGGTGCTGCGGTTGCGGACGTTGAGGATCAGGGTGGCGCGCTCGTTGCGGGCGATGGCCCGCATCAGCGCCAGCGCCACCCGCTCGTAGCCGCCGGAGAGGTCCTCGGCCTCGCGCTCGCCCGCGCCCGCGGCCTCGCGGTTCTCCGACATGTACGTGGCCTCGCGTTCGGCCCGGGTGCGCTGCCAGAGCTCCAGGGCGGAGACCCCCGGGGCGAGCGCCGCCTTGTAGAACCCGGCCTGCTGGTCGCGCAGGAAGGCACCGCGGGTCCGCCCGGCGCGCCGGTAGGCGTCCACGGTCTCCCGGTTGAAGTAGTAGTAGTGCAGATACTCGTTGGGGATCGCGCCCAGCGCCCGGAGCCACTCGGGGCCGAACAGCCTGCCCTCCTCGAAGGAGCCGAGCAGCGCCGGGTCGGCCAGCAGGCGCGGGAGTTCGTCGCGGCCGGCGACGCGCACGCCGCGTACCCAGCCGAGGTGGTTCAGGCCGACGTAGTCGATCCACGTCTCGTCCGGGTCGGCGCCGAGCGCACGGGCGACCCGGCGGCCGAGGCCGACCGGCGAGTCGCAGATGCCGATGACGCGGTCGCCGAGGTGGCGGGACATGGCCTCGGTGACCAGACCGGCCGGGTTGGTGAAGTTGATGACCCAGGCGTCGGGGGCGAGGCGGGCCACCCGCCGGGCGATGTCCACCGCCACCGGCACGGTCCGCAGGCCGTAGGCGATGCCGCCCGCCCCCACCGTCTCCTGTCCCAGCACTCCCTCGGCGAGGGCCACCCGCTCGTCGTGCGCCCGGCCCTCCAGGCCGCCGACGCGGATCGCGGAGAAGACGAAGTCGGCGCCGCGCACGGCCTCGTCGAGGTCGGTGGTGGCCGTCACCGCGGGCGCGTCCGGCACGCCGGCGGCCTGCTCGGCCAGCACCCGGGTCACCGCCGCCAGCCGGGCCGAGTCCAGGTCGTGCAGCACCACCCGCGTCACCCGGCCCTCGCCGCGGTCCGCCAGCAGCGCCCCGTACACGAGCGGTACCCGGAATCCGCCGCCGCCCAGAATCGTCAGCCTCACGCCTGCACCTTTCCCGCCGCGGCCGGGGCGGCGCCCGCCTCCTGGGAGAGGCGGGCACCCGCCCGGTCCGCCGGCGCCTTGGTCACCACCGGTCGCACCCCTCGCCGGGTCGGCGAGCAGCACGATCTTGTCACCGGCCGGTGCGCCGGGTCTCGCGGACGGCCCGGCCGCCATCGCGAAGTCCGTGAAATAATTGTCGCCGCCAATAGTTGTTACTGACCGGCGGAGTGCGGGAAACTGATCCGGCACGCAGTCGTCCCGCCCCGCCGGGGGCCTCGCCCAGGGAGCCCGCCATCACCCGCCAGCAGCACACGGCCAGTCCCCCACCGATCGACGCGCAGGAACCGTGGATGCGCGGGCTGCACGCGGACACCGGCTACCTCCTGTACCGCCTGGGCCTGCGCTCGGGCCAGTTGTTCAACGCCTTCCTCCAGGAGTCGGGTCTGCGCCTGCGGCATTACGCGCTGCTGCGCTTCCTCGCCACCACCGAGGGCGCGCCGCAACGGGAGCTGAGCGCCCGGCTGGGCTACGACCCCAGCGCGATCGTCGGGCTCGTCGACGACCTGGAGAAGCTGGGTTTCGCCGAGCGCCGTCCCTCCCCCGACGACCGCCGCAGCCGGATCGTCGTCCTGACCGGCGAGGGCCGCGCCTTCCTGCGCGACACCGACGAGGCGGGGCTGCGCGTGACCAAGGACCTGCTGGAGCCGCTCGATCCGGCCGAGCGCGAGACGCTGCACGCGCTGCTGCTGCGGATCGCGGAGGCGGGGCTGGCCTGACGGCCGGGCCGGCCCCGGGCCGCTGACCCCAACTCCCGCGCCCGCCGGGCCGGACGCCGCCGACCGGCCGATCGCCGCCCTACGAGCCGACCACTGCCCTACGGGCCGCGCGGCGTCGTACTCCGCGCCGTACCGCACCCTCCCCACCCGGAACTCCCCACCGAAGGACGCCCGGCCATGACCGCCCTGCCCCGAGCCGACGGCCCCGCCCGGCCGGGCGGCGCCCGCTCCGCGCCCGAGCGGCTGCTGTCCGTGCTCGCCGCGTTCGACCAGGCGCACCCGGCGCTGTGCCTGACGGACATCAGCCGGCGGGCCGGGCTCAGTCTGAGCACCACCCACCGGCTGGTGGGCGCGCTGACCGCGTGGGGCGCGCTGGAACGGGACGAGTCCGGGCTGTACCACGTCGGGCTCCGGCTGTGGGAGCTCGCCGCGCTCACCCCGCGCGGGCCGGCGCTGCGGCAGATCGCGCTGCCGTACCTGGAGGACCTGTACGAGGCCACGCACGAGAACGTACAGCTGGCGGTACGGGACGGCGACGAGGTCGTCTACACCGAGTGGCTGTCGGGGCGGTCGGCGGTCGGGGTGCACATCCGCGTCGGGGCGCGCTGGCCGCTGCACGCCACCGGGGTCGGGCTGGCGCTTCTGGCGCACGGCGGGCCGGAGTTCCAGGAGGCGTACTGCGCTCGGCCGCTCGCCGCCTTCACCCCGTACACGGTCACCGAGGGGGACCGGCTGCGCCGGGTGCTGGCCGAGGTGCGGCGCACCGGCGTGGCGGTCAGCGCGCGCCAGGTCACCGAGGACGCGCTGTCGGTGGCCGCCGCGGTGCGCGGCCCGGACGGGGCGGTGGCCGCGGCGGTCTCGGTCGTCGTGCCGTACGCGGACGCGCGGGTGGCGGTGCTGGTTCCGGCGGTGCGGCTGGCGGCGCGCGGAATCTCGCGGGCACTGGGCTGGCGGCCCTAGCCAGGGCAGGGGCGGAGCCCGGCGGTCCTCCCTCCCCGGGGTGAGACGCCGGTCCGGGCGTCCCGGCTGCCGCGTTTCTCACAGCTCCTCGGGCGGCCGACAGGGTCGCACAGAGGAAACCCAGTTATAAGGTGCACACTGCACAGATGCCGAGGATCGTCACAGAAAGGCACGACGTGAGCACCCCCCACACACCCAGCCGGCCCGACCAGCAGCCCGGGAGGTGGTCCCGGCGCGGGGTGCTCACGCTGCTCGGCGCGGTTCCGGCCGCCACCGCCCTGACCGGCTGGAGCGGCTCGGCGGCGCGGGCCGCGGAGTCCCTCACCGCCACCGTCACCCCGCGGGCGGGCGCCCTGTACGGCGTCGGCATGCCCGTGTCGATCGCCTTCTCGCACGCCGTGACGGACAGGGCCGCCGTCGAGCGGGCGATCACGGTGAGCGCGGACCCGGGTGTCGAGGTGGCCGGCCACTGGTTCGGCGACAAGCGGCTGGACTTCCGGCCGGAGAAGTACTGGGCGCCCGGCACCACGGTCACCGTGCGGCTGCGGCTGCGGGGTGTGAAGGCCGCGCGCGGCGTGTCCGGCGTCCAGTCCCAGGACCTCGCCTTCCGCATCGGGCGGGAGCGGATCAGCACGGTCGATCTGGGCGCCGGGCGGATGACGGTCGAGCAGGACGGCCGGGCCGTCGCCGGGTACGACGTCACCGGCGGCGACGCCGACCACACCACCTGGTCCGGGATCATGGTGATCAGCGAGCAGCTGAGGGAAACCCGCATGGAGTCCTCGACCGTCGGGCTCGGCCATGAGTACGACATCGCGGACGTCCCGCACGCCCAGCGACTGACGACCTCCGGCACCTTCATCCACGGCAACTACTGGACCTCGCCGTCGGTGTTCGGCAAGCGGAACACCACCCACGGCTGCATCGGCCTGCGGGACGCCAAGGGCGGGGACGACCGGGCGACGGACGGCTCCGCGTTCTACACGGACTCCCTGGTCGGCGACGTCGTGATCGTGAAGAACTCCGGCGAGCGGGCCGTGGATCCCGCCAACGGGCTCAACGGCTGGAACCTGTCGTGGAAGAAGTGGAAGGCGGGCAGCGCGCTGTAGCGGGTGCCTGAGCCGGCCGGGGGCGCGGCGGCCGGGACGACCGCGCCCCCGGCCGCCGCGCTGCCCGGGCGGTCCGGACCGGACCGGCGCGCGCCGGGGCGTCAGCGCAGTTCCGCCCGGAAGGCCGCCGGCGTCATGTCGGTGTGCTGGTGGAAGAACTTGGAGAAGTTCGCCGCGTCGGGGAAGCCGACCGCCGCGCCGATCCGGCCGATCGGCATGTCGGTGTGCGCCAGCAGCCGCTTGGCCTCCAGGATCACGCGCTTGTCGATGAACCCCTTGGGCGTCTGACCGGTGGCGGCGCGGACCGCGCGGACGAGGGTGCGGCGGGAGTAGCCGAGCGCGTCGGCGTACGCGCTGACGCTGTGGTTGGTGGCGAAGCCCCGCTCGACCGCGTCCCGGAAGAGGGTGAAGGTCGTGTCGTCTTGCCGGAGCCGGACCGCTTCCGCGGAGCTGGCCGCCAGGTGGGCCAGGCGCAGCAGGACCGCGGACAGGGAGTGCCGCAGCACCGCCGTGTGCAGGCTGAGCGGCAGCGTGGCGGTGTCCTCGTACTCGCGGCGCAGGTGGTCCAGGGCGGCGGTCAGGGCCGCGCGCCGCGCCGGATCGGGGTGGAGCAGGGGCGGCTGGTCGTAGCGGTAGAGGCCGGCGGCCTCCACGGTGGCGCGGGGCAGGAAGCCGGGCTGCATGGTCAGGACCGTTCCGCGGTACTCGCTGTCCGGTGAGAAGCGGTGGACCTGGCCCGGGCGGATCCACAGCACGTCTCCGGCGGTCGCCTCGTACTCGGCGAAGTCGATCATGTGCCGGACCGGGCCGCCGGTGAAGAGCATGACGACGTGGAAGTCGATGCGGTGCACCCGGTGCAGCGGCGCGTCGGAGTGCCAGGTGCGGCCGGTGCCCATCGGGCCGATCTGCATGCCGACGCCGAGGACGCTCCGATCGGCCGGGAAGGGGAAGGTTCTGATCCCGTCGCCGCCCGCCCCGTCGCCGCCGTCGTCGCCCTCGCCACCTGCGATGTTTTCGTCCGTCATGTCCTTCTCATGCCGCTTCGACGGGCGCCGTCGCGCCCAGGGGTGTCCCACTTTCACCACAGGCTGGCACACCTCGACCTTCCCCACAAAAAGTCAGACTTTTAAGTTTGAACACGTCAGACCAGCTATCCCGCTCCGATCGAGGACTTCTTGAAGATGAGCACGCAGACCCCGGACAGCTTCGAATGGACCGAACTCGACCGGCGTGCCGTCGACACGGCCCGGATTCTCGCGGCCGACGCCGTACAGAAGGTCGGCAACGGCCACCCGGGCACGGCGATGAGCCTGGCCCCGGCCGCCTACACGATCTTTCAGAAGTTGATGCGGCACGACCCGGCGGACCCCGAGTGGACGGGCCGTGACCGCTTCGTCCTGTCCCCCGGCCACACCTCGCTGACCCTCTACACACAGCTGTACCTCGCCGGGTACGAGCTGGAGCTGGACGACCTGAAGGCGTTCCGCACGCGGGGTTCCAAGACGCCGGGCCACCCCGAGTACGGGCACACCGCCGGCGTCGAGACGACCACCGGCCCGCTGGGCCAGGGCGTGGCCAACGCCGTGGGCATGGCGATGGCCGCCCGCTACGAGCGCGGCCTGTTCGACCCGGACTCGCCCGCCGGCGAGTCCCCCTTCGACCACACCGTCTGGGCGATCGTCTCCGACGGCGACCTCCAGGAGGGCGTCTCCGCCGAGGCGTCCTCCCTCGCCGGCCACCAGAAGCTCGGCAACCTCGTCTTCCTCTACGACGACAACCACATCTCCATCGAGGGCGACACCGCGACCGCCTTCTCCGAGGACGTCCTCAAGCGGTACGAGGCGTACGGCTGGCACACCCAGCGGATCGAGCCCGCGGAGAACGGCGACATCGACGTGCGCGCGCTGTACGCGGCGCTGAAGGCGGCGCGGGCCGAGACCGAGCGCCCCTCGATCATCGCGATGCGCACGATCATCGCCTGGCCCGCCCCGAACGCGCGGAACACCGAGGCCGCGCACGGCTCGGCGCTGGGCGAGGACGAGGTAGCGGCCACCAAGCGGGTCCTGGGCTTCGACCCGGAGAAGACCTTCGAGGTCGCCGACGAGGTGCTCGCCCACACCCGCAGGGCCCTGGACCGGGGTGCCGAGGCGCACGCCGCCTGGGACAAGCGGATCGCCGCGTGGCGCGGCGCCCGGCCGGAGCGCGCCGAGCTGTTCGACCGGGTGGTCGCCGGCCGGCTCCCGGAGGGCTGGGAGGACGCCCTGCCGGTGTTCGAGCCCGGCAAGTCCGTCGCCACCCGCGCCGCGTCCGGCAAGGTCCTCCAGGCGCTCGGCCCGGTGCTGCCCGAGCTGTGGGGCGGCTCCGCCGACCTGGCCGGCTCGAACAACACCACGATCGACAAGACGTCGTCGTTCCTGCCCGCGGGCAACCCGCTGCCCGAGGCGGACCCCTACGGCCGTACCGTCCACTTCGGCATCCGCGAGTTCTCCATGGCCGCGGAGATGAACGGCATCGCGCTGCACGGCAACACCCGTATCTACGGCGGCACCTTCCTGGTCTTCTCCGACTACATGCGCAACGCCGTGCGCATGTCGGCCCTGATGCAGCTGCCGGTGACGTACGTGTGGACGCACGACTCCATCGGCCTGGGCGAGGACGGCCCCACCCACCAGCCCGTCGAGCACCTGGCCGCCCTGCGCGCCATCCCGGGCCTGAACGTGGTCCGCCCGGCCGACGCCAACGAGACCGCCGTCGCCTGGGCGGAGATCCTCAAGCGGCACTCCACCCACCCGGCCCCGCACGGCCTGGCGCTGACCCGGCAGGGCGTGCCGACGTACGAGCCGAACCCGGACGCCGCCAAGGGCGGCTACGTGCTGAAGGACGCCTCCACCGGCACCCCCGACGTCGTGCTCATCGCGACCGGCTCCGAGGTGCAGCTCGCCGTGGCCGCGCGCGAGCTGCTGGAGGCGGAGGGGATCGGTGCCCGGGTGGTGTCGATGCCGTCCGTGGAGTGGTTCGAGGAGCAGCCCCGCGAGTACCGCGAGAGCGTCCTGCCGCCGTCGGTGAGGGCGCGGGTCGCCGTCGAGGCCGGCATCGGCCTGACCTGGTACCGCTTCGTGGGCGACGCCGGACGCATCGTCTCCCTGGAGCACTTCGGCGCCTCCGCCGACGCCAAGACCCTGTTCGCCGAGTACGGCTTCACCGCCGAGAACGTCGCCGCCGCGGCGCGGGAATCCCTCGCCGCCGCCCGCGGCTGATCCGATCGCCAGAAAGAAGATGATCATTTTGTCCGAAGCAACCGTGCCCGCGGGAGCGCTCAAGCGCCTGTCCGACGAGGGCGTGTCCATCTGGCTGGACGACCTGTCCCGCGAGCGGATCGACTCCGGCAACCTGGCCGAACTGATCGAGACGAAGAACGTCGTCGGCGTCACCACCAACCCCTCCATCTTCCAGGCCGCCATCGGCTCCGGCGAGGGCTACGAGGAGCAGCTGGCCGACCTGGCGGTGCGCGGTGTCACCGTCGACGAGGCGGTGCGCATGATGACCACCGCCGACGTCCGGGCCGCCGCAGACGTGCTGAAGCCGGTGTTCGAGGCCAGCGGCGGCCAGGACGGCCGGGTCTCCATCGAGGTGGACCCGCGCCTGGCCCACGACACCGCCGCCACCATCGCCGAGGCCCGGCAGCTGGCCTGGCTGGTCGACCGGCCCAACGTCATGATCAAGATTCCGGCGACCGAGGCGGGCCTGCCGGCGATCACCGAGGTCATCGGCGCGGGCATCAGCGTGAACGTGACGCTGATCTTCTCGCTGGAGCGCTACCGCGCGGTCATGGACGCCTATCTGGCCGGCCTGGAGAAGGCCCAGGCGGCCGGGCACGACCTGTCGGCCATCCACTCCGTCGCCTCCTTCTTCGTCTCCCGCGTCGACGGCGAGATCGACAAGCGGCTGACGCTGCTGGGCACGGACGAGGCCCTCGCGCTGAAGGGGAAGGCGGCCCTGGCCAACGCGCGGCTCGCCTACCAGGCGTACGAGGAGGTGTTCTCCGGCGGCCGCTGGACCGCCCTGGCCGGAGCCCGCGCCAACAAGCAGCGCCCCCTGTGGGCCTCCACCGGTGTGAAGGACCCGGCATACCGGGACACTCTGTACGTGGAGGAGCTGGTCGCCCCCGGCACCGTGAACACGATGCCGGAGGCCACCTTGAACGCCGCCGCCGATCACGGCGACATCCAGGGCGACACGGTCACCGGCGGTTACGCCCAGGCCCGCGCCGACCTGGCGGCCGTCGAGCGGCTCGGCATCTCCTACGACGAGGTGGTGCGGCAGCTGGAGGACGAGGGCGTCGCCAAGTTCGAGGTGGCCTGGCAGGACCTGCTCGACGCCGTGACGAAGTCCCTGAACAGCAAGGGAGTGGACGGGGAATGAGCGAGGAGCTTTCGGAAGCGGCGGCCGGTGCGGCCGCGGTGACCGACACGCCCGGAGCGGGGAAGGCCAAGCCCGCCAAGCGGGCCGGGAAGACCGCCGGCGACACCGGGAAGGACGCCCCGGCCCAGGGGGCGAAGAAGGCGGCACCCGAGGCCGCCTCGGCGGCGAAGCGGCAGCCCGCCGCCCCCGTCCCGGCCGCCGACTGGTCCAATCCGCTGCGCGACGCCCGCGATCGCCGGCTGCCCCGGATCGCGGGCCCGTCCGGCCTGGTCATCTTCGGGGTCACCGGCGACCTGTCCCGCAAGAAGCTGATGCCGGCCGTCTACGACCTGGCCAACCGCGGCCTGCTGCCGCCGGGCTTCTCCCTGGTGGGCTTCGCCCGCCGGGACTGGGAGGACCAGGACTTCGCGCAGGTCGTGCACGACGCGGTCAAGGAGTACGCGCGGACGCCGTTCCGCGAGGAGGTGTGGCAGCAGCTCGCCGAGGGCATGCGGTTCATCCCCGGCGACTTCGACGACGACACCGCGTTCGAGCAGCTCAGGGACGCCGTGCAGGAGCTGGACGCCTCCCGCGGCACCAGCGGCAACTACGCCTTCTACCTCTCCGTGCCGCCGAAGTTCTTCCCCAAGGTCGTCCAGCAGCTGAAGAAGCACGGGCTGGCCGACGCGCCGGAGGGCGCCTGGCGCCGCGCGGTCATCGAGAAGCCGTTCGGGCACGATCTGGCCAGCGCCTGCGACCTGAACGCGATCGTGCACGAGGTCTTCGAGCCGGACCAGGTCTTCCGCATCGACCACTACCTGGGCAAGGAGACCGTCCAGAACATCCTGGCGCTGCGCTTCGCCAACCAGATGTACGAGCCGATCTGGAACCGTTCGTACGTCGACCACGTGCAGATCACGATGGCCGAGGACATCGGCATCGGCGGCCGGGCCGGCTACTACGACGGCATCGGCGCCGCCCGCGACGTCATCCAGAACCACCTGCTCCAGCTGCTCGCGCTCACCGCGATGGAGGAGCCCGCCTCCTTCGACGCCGAGTCGCTGCTCACCGAGAAGCTGAAGGTGCTGCGGGCGGTCCGGCTGCCCGAGGACCTCGGTCTGCACACCGTGCGCGGGCAGTACGCGGGCGGCTGGCAGGGCGGCGCCCAGGTGCGCGGCTACCTGGAGGAGGACGGCATCGACCCGGCCTCCACCACCGACACCTACGCCGCGATCAAGCTGGGCATCGACAACCGCCGCTGGGCGGGCGTCCCCTTCTACCTGCGCACCGGCAAGCGGCTGGGCCGCCGGGTGACGGAGATCGCGGTCGTCTTCCAGCGCGCCCCGCACTCCCCCTTCGACACCACCGCCACCGAGGAACTGGGCGAGAACGCGATCGTCATCCGCGTCCAGCCCGACGAGGGCATGACGGTCCGCTTCGGCTCGAAGGTACCGGGCACGTCGATGGAGATCCGGGACGTGTCGATGGACTTCGCCTACGGCGAGTCGTTCACCGAGTCCAGCCCGGAGGCGTATGAGCGGCTCATCCTGGACGTCCTCCTGGGGGACGCCAACCTGTTCCCCCGTCACCAGGAAGTGGAAGAGTCCTGGAGGATCCTCGACCCGGTCGAGGAGTACTGGGCCACGCACGGCAGGCCCGCGCAGTACGCCTCGGGCAGCTGGGGACCCGAGGAAGCCGACGAGATGCTCGCACGAGACGGACGGAGCTGGCGCAGGCCATGAGGATCGACCTGACCGACACCACGGCAAGCAAGATCAACAAGGCGCTGGTGCAGGGTCGCCGCGCCATCGGCACCCCGGCCGTGGGCATGGTCCTGACGATGGTGATCGTCACGGACGAGGAGAACGCCTACGACTCGATGAAGGCGGCCGAGGAAGCCTCCCACGAGCATCCCTCGCGCACCCTGGTCGTCATCAAGCGCCACGCCCGCACCTCCCGCGACCGCACCCGCTCCCACCTCGACGCCGAGGTGCGGGTGGGCTCCGAGGCCGGCACCGGTGAGACGGTCGTGCTGCGCATGTACGGCGAGGTGTCCGACCACGCCGACTCGGTGGTGCTGCCGCTGCTGCTGCCGGACGCCCCGGTCGTCGTGTGGTGGCCGGTGGACGCGCCCGAGAACCCGGCCAAGGACCCGCTCGGCGCGCTGGCCCAGCGCCGGATCACCGACATGTACGCCGTCGAGCACCCGCTCCTGGCCCTTGAGGACCGCGTCCGGTCGTACGCGCCCGGCGACACCGACCTGGCCTGGACCCGGCTGACCCCGTGGCGCTCCATGCTCGCCGCCGCCCTGGACCAGGCCCGGCTGGGGATCACCTCCGCGGTCGTGGAGAGCGAGCCGGAGAACCCGAGCGCGGAGCTGCTGGCCCGCTGGCTGGAGGCCCGGCTGCATGTGACGGTCGAGCGGGTGGACACCGCCGGCCCGGTCGTCACGGGCGTGCGCCTGGGCACCGGGAACGGCGAGATCGTCATCGACCGGCCCGAGGGCCCGCTGGCCACCCTGACCCTGCCGGACCAGCCCCCGCGCACCCTCGCGCTGAAGGTCCGCCCCACCTCCGAACTCATCGCCGAGGAGCTGCGGCGCCTCGACGCCGACGAGATGTACGCCATCGCCCTGCGCGGCGAGGCAACCGAGGAGACCCCCGCACATGTCTGACTCCCCCAAGCTCAGCAGGCGTCCGGAGTGGACGGCCCTGGAGGACCACCGCGCCGAGGCGATGCTCCACCCGAACCTGCGGGAGCTGTTCGCCGCGGACCCCTCCCGCGCGGAGCGGTACGTGGTGCACGTCGGTGATCTGCGGATCGACTACTCGAAGAACCTGGTCACCGACGAGACCCTCGCCCTGTTGCAGGAGCTGGCCGCCGCCACCGGCGTGTTCGAGCTGCGCGACGCCATGTTCCGCGGCGAGAGGATCAACGTCACCGAGCGGCGGGCGGTGCTGCACACCGCGCTGCGCGCCCCGCGCGAGGCGGTCGTCGAGGTCGACGGCGAGAACGTCGTCCCCAAGGTCCACGCGGTGCTGGACAAGATGACCGACTTCGCGGACCGCGTCCGCTCCGGTGAGTGGACCGGCCACACCGGCCGCCCCATCCGCAACATCGTCAACATCGGCATCGGCGGCTCCGACCTCGGCCCGGCGATGGCGTACGAGGCGCTGCGCGCCTACACCGACCGCTCGCTGACGTTCCGCTTCGTGTCCAACGTGGACGGCGCCGACCTGCACGAGGCGGTCCGGGACCTGGATCCGGCGGAGACGCTGTTCATCGTCGCGTCCAAGACGTTCACCACGATCGAGACGATCACCAACGCCACCTCGGCGCGGTCCTGGCTGCTGAACGGTCTGGACGGCGACGAAAAGGCGGTCGCCAAGCACTTCGTGGCGCTGTCGACCAACGCGGAGAAGGTCGCCGGGTTCGGCATCGACACGGCCAACATGTTCGAGTTCTGGGACTGGGTCGGCGGCCGGTACTCCTACGACTCGGCGATCGGCCTGTCGCTGATGATCGCGATCGGCCCGGACCGGTTCCGGGAGATGCTCGACGGCTTCCGCATCGTCGACGAGCACTTCCGCAACGCCGAGGCCGAGGCCAACGCCCCGCTCCTGCTGGGCCTGCTCGGCATCTGGTACGGCAACTTCTTCGGCGCCCAGTCGCAGGCGGTGCTGCCGTACTCGCACTACCTGTCGAAGTTCACGGCGTACCTCCAGCAGCTGGACATGGAGTCCAACGGCAAGTCCGTCGACCGCGAGGGCCACCCCGTCGAGTGGCAGACCGGTCCGGTCGTCTGGGGCACGCCGGGCACCAACGGCCAGCACGCCTACTACCAGCTCATCCACCAGGGCACCAAGCTCATCCCGGCGGACTTCATCGGCTTCGCCCGCCCGGTGGCCGAGCTGAGCGACGACCTCAAGGCGCAGCACGACCTGCTGATGGCCAACTTCTTCGCCCAGACCCAGGCGCTCGCCTTCGGCAAGACCGCCGAGGAGGTGCGGGCCGAGGGCGTGCCCGAGGAGCAGGTGCCGCACCGCACGTTCCAGGGCAACCACCCGACCACGACGATCCTCGCCGCGGAGCTGACCCCGTCGGTGCTGGGCCAGCTGATCGCGCTGTACGAGCACAAGGTGTTCGTCCAGGGCGCGATCTGGAACATCGACTCCTTCGACCAGTGGGGCGTCGAGCTCGGCAAGGTCCTCGCCAAGCGGGTCGAGCCCGCCCTCACCGAGGGCGCCGACGTGCCCGGTCTCGACCCGTCCACCGCCGCCCTCGTCGCGGCCTACCGCGATCTCAAGGAAGTGAAGTAATCATGCAGCTCGGTCTCATCGGTCTCGGCAAGATGGGCGGCAACATGCGCGAGCGCCTGCGCCGCGCCGGCCACACCGTCGTCGGCTACGACCGCAACGCCGAGATCTCCGACGTCAGCAGCCTGACGGAACTCGTCGGCAAGCTTCAGGCGCCGCGCGCGGTCTGGGTGATGGTCCCGGCCGGCGCGGCCACCCAGTCCGTCGTCGACGAGCTCGGTGAGCTGCTCCAGCCCGGCGACACGGTGATCGACGGCGGCAACTCCCGCTGGAGCGACGACGAGAAGCACGCCGCCGAGCTCGGCGCCAAGGGCATCGGCTTCGTCGACGCCGGCGTCTCCGGCGGTGTGTGGGGCCTGGAGAACGGCTACGCGCTGATGGTCGGCGGCGACAAGGAGCACGTCGACCGCCTCCAGCCCATCTTCCAGTCGCTCAAGCCGGAGGGCCCCTACGGGTACGTCCACGCGGGCAAGGTCGGCGCGGGCCACTTCGCGAAGATGGTCCACAACGGCATCGAGTACGCGATGATGCAGGCCTACGCCGAGGGCTGGGAGCTGCTGGAGAAGGTCGACTCCGTGGACAACGTCCGCGAGGTCTTCCGCTCCTGGCAGGAGGGCACGGTCATCCGCTCCTGGCTGCTCGACCTCGCCGTCAACGCCCTCGACGAGGACCAGCACCTGGAGAAGCTGCGCGGCTACGCCGAGGACTCCGGCGAGGGCCGCTGGACGGTGGAGGCCGCCATCGACAACGCGGTGCCGCTTCCGGCGATCACCGCCTCGCTGTTCGCCCGGTTCGCCTCCCGCCAGGACGACTCGCCGCAGATGAAGATGATCGCCGCCCTGCGCAACCAGTTCGGCGGCCACGCCGTCGAGTCGGCCAAGAAGTAGGCGCCCGGCGGGGGATCTGCCGCTGGTCCTCCCTCTGCCCGGACACCCGGCCCTGAACGGGCGCCGGCCGGTGGCCTGTTGACAGCCCCCGGTCGGCGCGTCAGAGTCCCGGCTGATGGAGATCAGCGAGCTGACCCCGGCCGAGGCCCGGGTGTGGCGGGCATTCCCGCGCGGCCAGGCCGTGGACTTCCGCACGGCGGACGACGAGGACGCCACCGACGGCGGCGGCTGGGGGCCGGAGCGCACCGTACGGGCGGCGGTGCTGCGGGCGCTCCTCCTCACCTGCCCTCAGGAGAGCGGCCCGATCGCCTCGCTGGACCTCTGCGGCGCCCGGATCACCGGCGCCCTGCGCCTCCAGTACGCCACGATCGACCAGCCGGTGTGGCTGAAGAACTGTCACTTCGAGGAGGTGCCCCGGCTCTACGGCTGCCGGCTGCGGGAACTCAACCTGAGCGAGTCCGCCCTGCCGGGACTGATCGCCCACGCGGCGCGCGTGGAGGGCGTGCTGCGGATGACCCGGACCCGGTTCCACGGGACGGTGCGGCTGGCCGGGGCGGAGATCGCCGGGAGCGTGTACCTGGAGAGCGCGCGGATCCACGCCCCGCCGGACACGGAGGAGCCGGTGCTCCAGCCGAACCAGGCGGTCCTCGGCGCCGACCTGTGGGCCCCCGGGCTGCGCACGCGCGGGGCGGCCCGGCTCACCGGGGCCTCCGTGGCCGGGCAGCTCAACCTCGGGGACGCCGTCCTGGACGCGGGCGAGGGCCAGCCCACCAGTGGCTGGCCTACCTGCTGACCGTCACGGGCTGGATCCTGGCCACCACGGTCGCCGCGGGCGTCACCCGCGCCGTCAGCCGCCAGTGAAGCCCCGGGCGGCGTGCTGGGCGGCCAGGCGGACGGAGGCGTTGGGGGCGCCGTAGCCCCGGTAGCCGCCGTCCCGCTGGACGAGCTCGAAGAAGACCCGGCCGACGGTGTGCGTGTAACAGTGCCGGAAGACACCGCCGTGCGCGTCCCGGTCGTAGAGGATGCCCAGCTCGCGGTAGGTCTCCAGCTCGCCCTCGGCGAACTCGTACCGGGCCGCGAGATCGTCGTAGTAGTTGACGGGGATCGGCAGCGGGGAGCCGCCGGCCGCGCGGAAGCGGCGCGCCGCGGCGACCACGTCGTCGGTGGCCAGCGCGATGTGCTGGGCGTGCGCGGTGTCGTCGGCCGGTGCCGGGCCGACGGTGAGGACGATACGGACGCTGCCGTCCGCGTTGGTGACCGCCCGGCTGCGCAGCAGGCCGTAGGGGTCGGCGATGTCCACGCTCTCCTGCGCGTGCAGCCCGAGGACGCTGCGGTGGAAGAGGGCGGCCTCGTCGAAGTGGTGCCAGGGCTGGGTCAGGGAGACGTGGTCGATCCGGTGCGCCCCCGTGCCCCGCGGCGCGCCGTGCCCGGTGGCCGGGAAGTCCGCCCGCCAGTCGGGCAGCGCCTCGCGCCCGGTGGCGCAGAAGAAGAGCTCCGTGCCGTCGGGGGCGGCGACCGCCTCCAGCGGGGCGTCCCGCGGTGCGCGGCGGCGCGGCAGGACGGGGGCGAGCAGCGCCTCGGCGCGGCGGGCCGCGCCCGCCGGGTCGGGAGACTCCAGGCCGACGGCGGCCAGGTGGGTGCCCGCGCGGCGCGCGGCGGATCCGGTGTTGACCAGGACGCGGGCCGCGCCCTGCTGCCACAGGTCGACGGGTTTGCCGCGGTGCCGGGCGGTGCGGGCGAAGCCCAGCGCGCCGAGCAGGGCGGCGACGGGTTCGGCGTCCGGCGTGACCAGCTCGGCGAAGGCGACTCCCGTGGGGACGACGGGCGCGGGCGGCGCGGTGAGCCCGACCTGCTCCTGGAGCAGGCGCAGGGAGCGCTGGGCGTCGACGGCCGTGGCGCCGGCGTCGGACTGCCGGAAGACGTCGTTGAAGACCTCCAGGGAGAGCGGACCGTCGTAACCGGTGCGCAGCACGTGCCGGACCAGCCCGGCCACGTCGAAGCCGCCCTGCCCGGGGAAGCAGCGGTGGTGGCGGCTCCACTGGAGGACGTCCATGGCGAGGCGGGGCGCGTCGGCGAGCTGGAGGAAGAAGATCTTCTCGCCGGGGATGTGCTCGATGCCCCGCGGGTCGCTGCCCCGGGAGAGGATGTGGAAGCTGTCCAGGCAGGTGCCGAGCGCCGGGTGGCCGGCGGCCGCGACGATGCGCCAGGCGTGGTCGTAGGTGCTGACGTGCCGGCCCCAGGCGAGCGCCTCGTAGGCGACGCGGATGCCGAAGTCCTGGGCGAGGTCCGCGAGCCGGGCGAGCTGTTCGGCCGCGAGCGCGTCGTCGTCCACGGCGAGCGGGGAGACGCTGGAGCAGACCAGCACGGTGTCCGCCCCGAGCCGGCGCATCAGCGCGAACTTGTGCCGGGCCCGGCGCAGGGTGCGGGCGAACTCCTCGGCGGGGGCGGCCTCGACGTCCCGCATCGGCTGGTACAGGTCGATGGTCAGGCCGAGGTCGGCGCAGCGGTCGCGGACCTCCTCCGGGGTGAGGGGGCTGGCGAGCAGGTCGTTCTCGAAGATCTCCACGCCGTCGAACCCGGCCCGGGCGGCGGCGTTCAGCTTCTCGGTGAGGGAGCCGCTGAGGGAGACGGTGGCGATGGACGTACGCATCCGGGTACCTCTCTACTTCGGTGCCGTGACGACCCCGGCCAGCTCCGCGAGATCGGCGAGCATCCCCGCGCTGTCGGGTTCCCGCCCGGTGAACAGGCGGAACGCGTCCGCCGCCTGGAAGGCGGCCATGCCGCCGCCGTCGAGCACGGCGCAGCCGAGCGCGCGGGCGGTGCGCAGCAGTTCCGTCTCCAGCGGGCGGTAGACGACCTCGGCGACCCACAGTCCGGGACGGAGGAGTCCGGCGGGCAGGGGCAGGCCGGGGTGGGCGGCCATGCCGGTGGGGGTGGCGTGCACGATGCCGTCGGCCGCCGCGGTCAGTTCCGCCAGCCGGTCGGGGGTGGCGCAGGCCGCGCGGCCCGTGCCGAAGTGCCGTTCCAGGGTGGCGGCCAGGGCGGCGGCCCGTTCGGGCAGGGCGTCGACGACGGTGATCCGCCCGGCGCCGAGTGTGAGCGTGGCGTGGGCGACGGCCGCGCCCGCGCCGCCGGCGCCGAGCTGCACCACCCGCTCCAGCGGCACGTCGGGCAGCCCGCGGGCGAAGGAGGCGGCGAAGCCGGTGACGTCGGTGTTGTGTCCGATCGCCCGGCGGCCGTCGAAGACCACGGTGTTGACCGCGCCCAGCGCCTCGGCCTGCGGGGCGAGGCCGTCCAGATGCGGAAGGACGAGCTGCTTGCAGGGGTGGGTGATGTTGAGCCCGTCGAAGCCGAGGTCGCGGGCGGCGCGCACCAGGTCGCCCACCGCCTCGGGCGGGACGCCGAGGGTGTCGATGTCGATCAGCCGGTACAGGCAGCGCAGGCCCTGGCGGTCGGCCTCCCGCTCGTGCAGGGCCGGGCTGAGCGAGGGGCCGATGCCGGAACCGATCAGTCCGACGAGATACGAGTCCTTGGGCACCGGGACCTCCTGAGCGGGCCTGACTGAGGGACGGGCTGACACCACCGACGAGGACGAGAGCCGGCGAGGCGGCCGGAGCGGCCCGGGCTTTCGAGGCCGACCGAACCGACCGAGCCCCGACGGTCCCGACGGCGGCTAATGTACGAACCAGTACGTTAGTCATAGCAGCCGGGTGCGGCCCATGGGAAGACCCGACCGTTCGCGGACGGCGCCGGCGACGGCCTTCTACAATCACCGGCACGACTCCGCCCGCAGCCGAAGGAACCCGATGACCAGCGTCGACGAACCGGCACGACCCGGCGGGCGCATCCGTGACGCCGCCCGTACCAGGGCCGAGATCCTCGACGTCGCCACCCAGGAGTTCGCCCGGGCCGGCTACGACGGCGCCCGCGTCGACGAGATCGCCGCCCGCACCCGCACCACCAAGCGGATGATCTACTACTACTTCGGCGGCAAGGAACAGCTGTTCACCGCCGTACTGGAGCGGGCGTACGGCGTGATCCGCCAGGCCGAGCAGCAGCTCGACGTCGACCACCTCGACCCCGTGGCGGCGATCCGCCGCCTGGCCGAACTGACCTTCGACCACCATGAACAGCACCCCGACTTCATCCGCCTGGTCAGCATCGAGAACATCCACGGGGCGGAGCACATCGCGGCCTCGGAGAAGCTCGGCCGGATCGGCTCGCCGGCACTGGACGTGATCCGCCGCATCCTGGCGGCGGGCCGGGAGTCGGGCCTGTTCACCGCCGATGTCGACGCCGTGGACCTGCACGCGATGATCAGCTCCTTCTGCTTCTTCCGGGTCGCCAACCGGCACACCTTCGGCGCCCTGTTCGGCCGCGACCTGGTCGACCCGGGCCGGCGCGAGCACTACCGCGCCATGCTGGGCGACATGGTGATCGCCTACCTGACGGCGGAGCGCACGGCGGACTGAGCGGGGCCGCGCATCGCACGTCAGCACCCCTTGACACCCGGGACACGTCGGCGCAACATCCCTACCCAACCGCGACTAACTATCCAGTGGGTTAATTAGCCGATCGGCACTTCTCCCCTGCGCTCACTCCGCCCGCGTCGCCAGTCTCCCCGAAGGAGCCGCCGTGTCCGTCCCCGCCGCGTCCCGCAGCACCGCCCCGCCCGGGCAGCCGAAGAAGGCCGCCACCGCCGCCTGGATCGGCAGCGCCCTGGAGTACTACGACTTCTTCATCTACGGCAGCGCCGCCGCGCTGATCTTCCCCGAGGTCTTCTTCGACGAGTCGGACCCGGCCACCGCCACCCTGCTGTCGCTGGCCACGTTCGGGGTCGCGTACGCCGCCCGCCCGCTCGGCGCGTTCGTCCTCGGGCACATCGGCGACCGGCTGGGCCGTAAGAAGATCATGGTGTTCACCCTGATCCTCATGGGCCTGTCGACGTTCCTCATCGGGTGTCTGCCCACCCGTTCGCAGGCCGGCGCCCTCGCCCCGGTGCTGCTGGTGCTGTGCCGCGTGCTCCAGGGCATCTCGGCCGCCGGCGAACAGGCCAGCGCCAACTCCATGGCCCTGGAACACGCGCCGCCGCACCGGCGCGGCTTCTTCACCAGCTTCACCCTCAGCGGCACCCAGGGCGGCCAGCTCCTGGCGACCCTGGTCTTCCTCCCGGTCGCCGCGCTTCCGGAGGACCAGTTGCTGTCCTGGGGCTGGCGGGTCCCGTTCTGGCTGAGCGTCGCGGTCGCCGTCGTCGGCTACGTGATCCGCCGCAAGCTGGACGAGACGCCGGCCTTCGCCCAGCAGGCCGCCGCCGAGGGCGTGGTGAAGCTGCCGCTGGTGATCCTGGTGCGCGAGCACTGGGCGGACGTCCTGCGGGTGATCGCCGGCGCGCTCATCGCCTCGGTCAGCACCATCTTCACCGTCTGGGCGCTGGCGTACGCGACCGGCGACTCGGTCGGCATGTCCCGCTCGTCCATGCTGTGGGTGGGCGCCCTGGCCAACCTGGCCGCGCTGGCGGCGATCCCGCTGTGGGCGGTGCTGTCCGACCGCGTCGGCCGCCGTCCGGTCTTCCTGATCGGCACCGTGGGCAGCGCGGTGACGATGTTCCTGTACCTGTGGGCGATCTCGACGGGCTCCTACCCGCTGATGCTGCTGCTGGGCATCGTGGCCTTCGGCATCGTGTACAGCGCCGCCAACGGCGTGTGGCCCGCCTTCTACGGCGAGATGTTCACCACCCGGGTCCGGCTGTCCGGGGTCGCGATCGGCACGCAGATCGGCTTCGCCGTGGCCGGGTTCGCGGTCACCTTCGCCGCGCGGATCGCCGGTCCGGGCGGCGACGACTGGTTCGCGGTGGCCCTGTTCACGGCGGCCCTGTGCGTCCCTCCGGTGATCGCCGCCCTTTCCGCCCGGGAGACCCACACGGTGCCGACGGAGGAGCTCGGCGAGCGGGCACACCGGCGGGCCCGGCAGCCGGAGACGGCGACCGTCTGACCCGCACGCCGGTTGCCTGTCGTGGCCCGGTCCACACGCAGACGCCTACGGAAGGCGGGCGAGGTCGTGGCGGGGGCCGCGTGGATACGGGTACCGGTAGGGGACGGCCCCGCCCGGGGGGCCACGCGCGGACATTCGTCGGCGAACCCGAAGCGGTTGCCCCGACCGGAGGGCGGCCGGCGCGGGCAGCGCGGCGGCCTGTCTACGCGCTGGCCGGCGCCGGCGCGCGCGGGAGACGCCACCGGCGCGCCGTGAGGTCTGGCACCGGCCGCGCCGGGTATGCCGGACCTCACCTCGGCGAACGCGACGGAGGAGAACAATGGCACTGCTGCGGCAAGAGGTCGAGCCGGGCGAGGCGGGGCTGGACCGTGACGCGCTGGACCGTCTCGACCGGCACTTCGCGCGCCAGGTCGACGAGGGGCGCCTGCCCGGATTCCTGGTGGCCGTGGCCCGGGGCGGGCGCGTCGCCCACCTCACCGTCCACGGGCACCGGGACGTGGCCGCCGGGCTGCCTGTCGAGGCCGGCACGCTGTGGCGGGTCTACTCCATGACCAAGCCGGTGACGTCGGTCGCCGCGCTGATGCTGACGGAGGCGGGGCGGCTGTCGCTGGACGACCCGGTCGAACGGTACCTCCCCGCCTTCGCCGCGCCCCGGGTGTACACCGGCGGCTCGGGCCCGGACGTCACCACCCGCCCGGCCTCCGGCCCGGTCCTCGTGCGGCACCTGATGACCCACACGGCCGGTCTGACCTTCGGCTTCTACCACGCTCATCCCATCGACGCGCTCTACCGCGCGGCCGGGCTGGAGTCGTCGGTGCGGCCCGGGGCGGACCTGGCCGAGACGGTCGACCTGTACGCGAGCCTGCCGTTGCAGTTCGAGCCGGGCACGCAGTGGAACTACTCGGTGGCCACCAACGTCCTCGGGCGGCTGGTGGAGGTGGCGTCGGGGCAACCGCTCGACGTGTTCTGCGCCGAGCGGATCTTCCGCCCGCTCGGTATGACGGACACCGGTTTCCACGTCACCGACGAGCAGGCCGGGCGGCTCGCCGAGCTGTACGGCGAGACGGCGGGCGGCGGGATCGAGCCGGTCCCGGGGCTGCCGCTGCGGGGGCGGCCGCGGTTCCTGTCCGGCAGCGGCGGCCTGGTGGCCTCCGCGTACGACTGGCACCGCTTCATGGAGATGCTGCGGCGGCGCGGCGAACTCGACGGCGTCCGGCTGCTGCGCGCCGAGACGGTGGACCTGATGACCCGCAACCACCTGCCCGTCGGTGCCGACCTGCGCGCCTTCGGCAGCCGCCCCGCGCACGACCAGCCGGGCAACGACGGTGTCGGCTTCGGCCTGGGTGTCTCGGTGGTGATCGACCCCACTCGCACACAGGCGCCGTCCGCACCGGGCACGTACGGCTGGAGCGGGGTCGCCACCACCACCTTCTGGGTCGATCCCGGCCGTGATCTCACCGTGCAGTTCATGACGCAGGTGCGGCCGACGTCGTCGCACACGGTCTACCGGGACCTCAAGCGGCTGGTGCACGAGGCCGTCACGGGCTGACCGGCCGGCGCGGCGGGCGGCCCGCGCCCGGGGGCCGCCCCGGCTCAGCCGCGCCGCGGCAGCAGCGCGACGGCCCCGAGGGGTACGGCGGCCAGGACGAGCCAGGGCACGGCGGCCGGCAGACCGCTGTCGAGCAGGGTGCCGGTCGCCGAACTGCCGAGCAGCACGATGAGCCCGGAGACCGACGACAGCGCCCCCGTGTACAGGCCGAGCCGCCCCTCCTCGGCGAGATCGGGCACCCAGGCGCGGGCCACCGGCGCGACGAGCATCTGCCCGGCGGTCAGCAGGACCACGAACCCGGCGGCGGGCAGCAGCCCGGCGGTGCCGGTCCACCCGGCGGGACGCGCCGCCGCCACGGCCGCGAACCCCGCCGCGATCAGCGCCAGCCCCGCCACCATGGAGCGGCGCGGTGTCAGCCGCCGGCCCGCCCAGCGGGTGACGGGCAGTTGCGCGGTCACCACCAGCAGCGAGGACAGCGCGAACAGCCAGGCGAGCGGCGCCTGGGAGCCGCTGGCGCGCTCCACCTCGGCGGGCAGCGCCAGGTAGAGCTGGTTGTAGGCGAGCAGGTAGGCGCCGTAGGCGCAGCACAGTGCCAGGAAGCGGTGGTTGCGCAGCAGCAGCCGCGCCCCGCCCCTGACCCTCGTACGCGCCCGTCCGGGGATGTGCTGCGGCAGCAGCCGGGCGTGCCCGGCCAGGACGAGGACGAAGACCCCCGCGCCGGCCAGGCACGCCGTACGGAAGTCCACCGCCAGCAGCAGGGCCCCCAGCAGCGGGCCGGTGAACGCCCCGGCCTGCCCGGCCACGGTGAACAGCGCCAGCACGCGGGTGCGGGGGCCGCCGCCCGCCTCCTCCCAGGCGACCGCCTGCCGGGCGACCTCCGACTCGACCGCGGGGGAGAACAGCGCGGCGGCGAATCCGATGAGCAGGACGGCGCCCATGACCGCCCAGGTCCGCTCGGCGTATCCGAGCCAGACGAATCCGGCGATCCTGAGCACGCAGCCGGTCAGCACCACGGGCCGGATGCCGTACCGGTCGGCCAGCGCCCCGCCGACCACGAACAGCCCCTGCTGGCTGAAGGTGCGCAGCCCCAGCACGAATCCGACGAGCCAGCCCGCCATGCCCATCGCCCCGCCCAGATGCTCGGAGAGGAAGGGCAGCACGGCGAAGAAGCCGATGTTGAAGGCGAGCTGGGTGAGGATGAGCAGCCGCAGCAGCGGGGACAGGCGGGTGCGTCCGGACGTCCGGGGCGGGCCGGTGCGGGTGGTGGTCATCGGGCTCCCGCCGGTTGCCCGGCCGGTGTGGGGGACGGGTCGGGGGCGGCCGCGGGGGTGGCGGGGCGCCGCCGGTTCCGGCGCGGTCGGCGCACTCCCCCGGCCGCGGTGACGGCGAGGGCGCCGAGGAGGGCGAGGACGGCGGCGGGGGCGAGGACGGCCCAGGGGGCGCGTTCGGCGTAGGGCTGGTTCTCGGCGAGCAGCAGGCCCCACTCGGGGGACGGCGGCTGGGCGCCGAGGCCGAGGAAGCCGAGGGAGGCGAGGGAGAGGGCGACGCCGGGCAGGCGCAGCAGGGCGTGGCGGGTGACGGGCGGCAGGATCGCGGGGAGGATCTCGCGGCGCAGCAGGTACCAGCGGCTCGCGCCCATGCCGCGGGTGGCCAGCAGGTGCAGGGTGGCGCGTTCCTGCCGCAGCAGGGCGGAGGTGTGCGCGGCGAGCGCGGCCCAGCCGACGGCGGTCACGGCGAGCGCGGGGGTGGCCGGGCCGCTGCCCGCGACGGCGGTGACCAGCAGCGCGGCGAGGACGGGCGGCACGGCGTTGACGGTGTCGACGAGCGGCCCGGACAGCCGGGGCAGCAGGCCCAGCAGGACACCGAGGACGAGGGTCGCGGCGGTGATGGCGGCGGCGAGCAGGAGGGTGTCGAGGGCGCCGTGTCCGACCCGGGCCAGCAGGTCGCGGCCGAGGGCGTCGGTGCCGAAGGGGTGGGCGGGGGACGGGGGCCGCAGGCGGGCCGCGGTGTCCACGGCGAGCGGGTCGCGGAGCAGGCCGAGGGCGACGACGGCGAGCAGGGCGGCGCCGTAGAGGAGCGGCAGGACGCGGCGGGCGGGGGGCGTCGGCCGGTGCAGGGTGGGCAGGGCGCCGTCGCGCAGGGCGGGGCCGGTGAGGAGGTGGGCCGTCAGGCGGGTGGCGCCGGTGGCGAGGGCGGCGAGCAGGACGAGGGCGAGGGTGCCGGCCTGGAGGACGGGCAGGTCCTGGGCGAGGGCGGCCTGGAGGGTGGTGCGGCCCAGTCCGGGGATGTCGAAGATCTGCTCCACGGCGACGGCCCCGCCGGTCAGGCCGACGACGAACAGGCCGATGTTGGGCAGCAGGGCGGGCAGGCAGCGGCGTAGCGCCTGGCGGGCGATGCGGCGGCCGGGCAGTCCGCGGGCGGCGGCGGCCAGCGCCCACGGCTCGCCGAAGGCGCCCGGCAGCAGATCGTCGAGGAGCCGCCCGAGGACGGCCCCGGCGGGCAGGCCGAGGGCGAGCGCGGGCAGCACCGTGTACTGCGGCCCGTACCAGCCGAGGGCGGGCAGCCAGCCGAGCTGCACGCCGACGACGGTGGCCAGGACGGAGGCGGTGAGGAACTCGGGCAGCGCGGCGAGCACCGCGGACAGGGTGCCGCCGCCGCGCCGTCCGCCGAGCCGCCGGCGGGCGCCCGCGCGGAGGGTGCGGGCGCACACCAGCGCGGCGGTGACGGCGGCGACCGCCAGAGCCGCCGCCATCAGCAGCACGGAGGCGCCGAGCGCCTGGAGCACGTCGGGCAGGACGGCGGACCCGGAGATCCACGACCGTCCGGCGTCCCCGTGGGCGAGCCCGCCGAGCCACTGCCCGAGCAGGTGCGGCGGGCCGCCGTCCAGGCCGAGCTGGTCGCGGATGGCGGCCAGCACCTCGGGTGACGGGTCGCGGTCGGCGGAGCGGGCCTTGAGGACGGTCAGCGCCGGGTCGGTGTGCGTGAGCCAGGGCAGCAGCCCGATGCCGCACACCAGGGCGGCGGCGAGCAGGGCCCGCCACAAGGCCGCCGTCACCTGCTGTCGCATGGGTCAGCGCCGCGTTCCCGTGCCGACCAGGGTGCGCTCGTACGGGTCGAGCAGCACGCCCTTCACCGAGGTGCCGACGCCGGTGATGATCCGCTGGTGGACCAGCGGGACGACGGCGTCGGTGCCGAGGATCGCCGCCTCGGCCGCCATGGCGGCGTCCTGCCGCTTGGCGGGGTCGGCGGTCTGCTCGGCCCGGGCGACGGCGCGGTCGACGTCCTCGTCGCACAGCTGGGCGATGTTGTAGCCGCCGTCGCAGGTGTAGTCACTGGCGAGGACGGCGACGGGGTCGCCGGTGTCGACGAGGCTGTTGCGGGCGAGGACGAAGGCGTCGAACCGGCCCTGGAGGGCGTCGCTCTCCAGCCGCGAGTACTCGCGCACCTCCAGCTTCACCGTGAACCCGGCCTTCTCCAGCTGCCGCTCGATCACCTGGGCGACCTCGGGCAGCTCGGGCCGGTTGTCGTACGTGGCGAGGGTGATCGCGCGCCCGCCCGGCCGGCCGGCCCCGGCCCGCCCCACGGGCTGCTTCCGCTTGCCTTCCGCCCAGGTCACGGCGGGCCCGTAGATGCCGGCTCCGGCGTCGGCGTAGCCCTCGTACACGTCCTCGGCGAGCGCGGAGGTGTCGACGGCGGCGCGGGCCGCGGCGCGCAGCTCGGGATCCTTGAACGGCCCGGAGGCGGCGTTGAGCAGCAGGCTGGTGGTCCGGGTGGTGGCGGTGGCGTGCCGTGTGGCCTTCTCCAGGGTGGCGGCCTGGGCGACCGGGACCGCCTCCGCGATGTCGACCTCGCCGGTGCGCAGGGCGTTGGCGCGGGCGGTGCCGTCGGCGATGAACCGGGCGTCGATGCCGGATGCCTGGGCGCGTCCGCCCCAGTACGCGTCGAACCGGGCGAGGGTGGCGGAGCCGGAGCCGTTGACCTTGGTCACTTCGAAGGGCCCGGTGGCGGTGCCGACGGGGTCGGCCTTCCCGGTCGTGCCGTACGCCTTCGGGGAGAGCACGGCGAGGCTGGGGCTGGACAGCCGCAGGGGCAGGACGGGGTCGGGTTCGGCGGTGGTGATCCGCACGGTACGGCCGCCGCCGGCCTTGGCGGTGAGCGTGACCCCGGACAGGGCGGCGGGCGCGGGCTTGGCCTCGGTGGCGTGCGTGAGGGAGGCGGCGACCGCGGACGGGGTGACGTCGGTGCCGTCCTGGAAGGCGGCCTCGCGCAGGGTGAACTCCCAGGTCCGGTCGTTCTCGCGGCGCCAGGACTGGGCGAGCGCGGGCGCGGCCGAGCCGTTGGCGTCGAGCGTGGTCAGGCCCTCGGTGACGCCGAGCCGGCTGAGGAGGGTGGCGTCGGCGCCGTACGGCGAGAGGTTCTCGGCGGGCGGGAAGGCGAGCGCGACGCGGAGGCGGGAGCCGTCGCCCCCGGCGTCCGCGCCGGACGACTGGCCGCCGCCGGAGGCGAAGCAGCCGGCGAGCAGAGGGGCGAGGAGGAGGGCGGGGAGCAGCCGAGTGCGAACGAGGGAGCGCATTGTCCTGAGGTGGGGTCGGAAGATCGTGAACACAGCTTATCTGACAACGATTTCCAACTACCGGCCCCCGCCCAACGGCACCTCGAAGTGCACGATGCCCTGGCCGCCGCCCGCGTCCTCGCGCTCGTCGTGCACGACCTTGGCCAGCGACCGCCAGAAGGGCTCGGCCCCCGGTACGGACGGATCCGTGTGCAGGTAGACGGCCCGGTATCCCCCGTCCGCCTCGGCGAACGCGAGCAGCTCCTCGACGAGCCGCCGGGCCAGCCCCCGCCTGCGGTGCTCCGGCCGGACGTAGACCCGGCGCAGCTGGGCGGTGTCCCCCGAGGGGAAGCGCTCGGCGACGTGGCGCGGGTTCGGCGGATGGGCCGGGCCGCGGGAGTCGAGGGCCGCCGTGGCGACGATCTCCCCGCCGCCGGGGTCGCGCGCGACGAGCAGGGTGTGGCGCGGCGGGATGAGATAGGCCGCTGCGGGGTCGATGATGTCGCCGTGCCACCGGGGCACGTAACCGCTGCCGAAGTCGCGGTAGACGGTGTCGAGCATGACGGCTCGGGCGCCGTCTATGTCCTGCGGGGTGGCCGGGCTGATGCTGTAGTCGCGCACTTGCACATGATACGCATTAAGGGCAAGTGAAGATCATGGCCCCCCTCCCCGCCGCCCGGCCCGCTCCGGTGAGGGCGGGGACCGGGCGTCGTCCGGGACGCGCCCGAACCAGGTCGCCATCCAGAACGGCTCGATCCCGGGCTACGCCGCCTGCAAGGCCGGCGACAACGTCACCGAGCACGGGAGCTGGGGCCTGGGCAGCCACTGCTGCGACAACGTCGCCGCCGCCATCGTGCAGGACCACGGCTTCGCCGCGCCCGTCCGTCCGTCCCGGGGGGCGCTTCCACGGACCTGCTGATGGTCTCCCCGAGCGGCCACGGGCAGTACGCGCACGTCATCGACGACAGGGGGCACCGACGACGGGGACGTCGACGGTGCGTCGATGGCGGTGTCCTGCCCGTGAGGCCGCGCCGGCCCCTCCGGTCGCGGGGAGGGGCCGGCGCCCGCCGCCGGTACGTGACCGGCGGGCCGGGCGGTGCGGAGGCGGGCGTCCGGGCGCGGCCGGGCGGCCTGGTCACGGGGACCCGGAGCGTGGCCGGGGGGGACCGGGTACGCGGCCTGGCCTTCCGGTAGGCGGCGCGGTGGCGGCCGTCGCCTCCGCGTCCGCCCGCGCGACACGGGAGGCCACCTCGCTCCCGTGCGCCCCCTGGGTACCGCCGTGCGCGTCACTCCCGCCCGGCAGGGGGGCCGGAGCCGCGGCGGTGTATAACCGGTCACTGAACGTGACTCCCGGTGCTCGCCGGCTCTGCGGCGACCGGCCGCGCCTGTCGGGAAGGACGTGAGAGGGTGCCGCTGCGCAAGACCGCGCCGGCCGGGGGGCTCCGGACGGAGGAGGACGCCTATCGCCGGGCCCTCAGCCGGTTCCTGGCCGGATCCGACGAGAAGGCCGTCACCCACGCCTATCTCGATCATGTCGTGGCCGCGCTCCCCCGACGGCGCGCACTTCTGGATGTCGGCCCGGCCGACGGCACCACGACGCGCCACCTCGCCCCCTCCTTCGAGCGGACCGTATGCATCGAGCCCAGCGAACCCATGCGCCGCGCGCTCCGGCGGAACTGCCCGGACGCGGTCGTCTTGCCGGACCCGGTCCTCGAAGCCGAGCCGGGAGTCACCGCCGACCTGGCCCTGCTGTCCCACGTCCTCTACTACGTACCGGCCGAGCAGTGGACGGCGACGGTGCTGCGCGTCATGGAGTGGGTCGCCCCGGGCGGTCTTCTCCTCGTGCTCCTGCAAAACCCCGACAACGCGTGCATGACCATGGTGCGGCACTTCACCGGCTGCCGCTTCGACCTCGGAGAACTCGCACGCGAACTGGCCGGGGCCCCGCCCGGCCTGGTCGGTGACGTCGCGCTGGACACCCTCCCCGCGCGCTACACCGGCTCTCGTCTGAGCGAGACCGTCGAGGTGGCCGAATTCCATCTCAACCTGCCCCCGCCCCTGGGCGACGGCACGCCGCCGCCTCGTGACAGCGTCGAGGACTACGTCCGCCGCCACTTCCTCACCGCTGAGGGCGGCTACACGATCCCGCACGAGCAGGACGTACTGCGCATCAGGCGGCCCGACGCCGAATGACGCCCCTTGAAAAAAGAGAGAGACCCCTGATGAACAGGGGTCTCCGCTGGTGTCCGAGGGGGGACTTGAACTCTCCTCTCGGGCACCAGCCCCCACATGCTCTGACATGGGGAAACGCCCGCTGGCAGGCTTGATTTCGGCGGGCGTTTCCCCTGTTCTTTCCTGCTGTTTCAGACCCTCTCGGGCCCCTGTTGGTCATGCGTTGGTCACGTGACCAACCCTCCTCCGGGGCGGCGTCCGTCCCTGGTCAGGCTTCCCGGACCGCGCCACGGGGCTACGCCCAGTCTGCACGGGCACGTGCGCGACCACGTACCGGGGGTGGTCGGGCGGCCGGGGGCCTGTTTATGCAAGGACACGCATAATCGCGTTCACGCATAGACGCATAGCGCCACCCCCTCTACTGTCGGTGGGCAGGCGGCCCAAGCGGGGCCAGAGCAAGGGGGTTTGGCATGTCCGAACGTTCGGCACGCACCCGGCTCACGGGCAACGGCAACGGCGAGTGCGGAGAGAAGGACTGCCCGAACGTGTACCGCACGGCCACGGGATCGTTCGTCGTGCAGGGCGACGTGTCCAACGCCTTCACCCCGCCCTTCGGGGAAGGGCTCGTGGAAATCCCGGAGGCGGTTCTCAGGGAGGCATTCCGTGCACTTGGATGGTGACGCGTGGAATGACTGCTTCGATTCCATGGAGCGTGAGGCGTGGCGGCTGGAAACGCTGCCCGTCTACACCATGCCCCAGGAAGTGGAGAAGCTGAAGCGATTCCTCGCCGGGGAGAAATCCCCGGACGATTACACGTCGGCCTGGATGGACGAGGTTCGGCAATGGGCCTCGGAAGGAAAGAGCGTCGGCAGGGTGCACGTCGTGACTCGCCCGCTCTCGGACTACCTTCGGTTCGAGTTCGAGTATTACTACCGGCATCACGTGAAGGCGGGCGAGGATATCCGCATTCTCGACCTCACCGACCGGGAGAACCCAGGACTCCCGGACCAGGATTTCTGGATGTTCGATGAGTCCAAGGTGGTCCTGATGAACTACCGGCCGGACGGGACGCAGATAAACCGGGAACTGTACGAGGGTGATCCCGAGCCGTACCGGCAGTGGAAGCGGATTGCGGTTGCCGAGTCGGTTCCATTCCTGGAGTACGTGAGCGGGTGACGTTCGACCCTGAACAGTTGGGGCAGCCGAAGCAAGAACTGGCCGCCCTGCTGAAAGAACTACGCAAGCGAGCCGGCCTCACTGGGGACCGGCTCGCTCGGCGTTGCAACATGTCCCAATCGAAGATCAGCCGGATTGAGAATGGGAAAGCCCAACCGAGTCTGCTGGACCTGGAAAGAATCCTCCGGGCCGTCGTGGCTCCGCCCGAGGTCATCGAGGAGGTCATCGCCCTTGCGAGGCTGGCCAACACCGAATGGCAAGACCTGCGCTCGCTGCGACGTAGGGGCCTGGAGAAGAAGCAGACTGAACTTGCCGCCCTTGAATCCTCGTCCACGGAGTTCCGCTTCTTCCTGCTCTCGATGATCACAGGACTGCTGTCCACCCCTGAGTACATCCGAGCCAGCCTTGCCCATTCTCCGGCCGATGTCACTAAGACGATCGCGAGGAAGCTGGAGCGGCAGGAGGTTCTTTACGACACGAAGAAGCGGTTTACCTTCATTCTCACCGAGCAGGCTGTGAGGTGGCCACTCCTGCCCCCAGCTGCGATGGCGATGCAGATTGACCGGCTGGCTTCACTGACCCATCTAACGAATGTGAAGCTCGGTGTCATCCCAATCGCGGGGTACAAGCCCATTGCTCCGATGGACACCTTCACTGTCTACGACAACACCCTGGCCACTGTGGAGAACACCACCGGTGTCGTGATCCTGAGAGATTCAAGAGACATCGAAATGCATTTGGAGCTGTTCTCCACGCTGGAGAGGTATGCGCTGTTCGGGGACGAAGCGCGAGCCCTGTTGGCGGAGTGGTCTACCGCCTGCCGTTCATGATCTTTAGTCCATGACGGGAAAGAACTACACGGCCGTCGCTTTCTAGGTCAATATTTCTCTCCATGGCAGCGACCGAGCGAAACGAAAAGTGGGTCCGCTACGGCGTGGGGTGGCGGCTGGCGTACCGGCGGAGGTTCGGCCCTGACGCTGGTGTGTGCTCATGACGACCGGGCGCATGACTCTCCGGGTGCCATACGACGGGGGCCGGACATACGGCCCGGTGCGCACGTTGCAGGTGGACCCGCGCAAGGCGCTGATCTTGGGTTCACCGACCAAGTACCCGCCGTGCGGGTGCCCTCGGTGCACGGGACGCCCGTCGTCACCGAGGTCGGCGTCCGCCGCGCTCGCTGCTGTGCCTTTGCTTCCTGCCGGAATCCCGGCGGGAGTCCCCGAGAAAAGAGAGGAAAGTCCGATGGTGGAAGAAAACACCGGTTCGGTGACCCCCGAGGGGGGTGGCCTGCTCGTCGCGAAGCGGAAGATCGTGGCCGCGCGCACCCGTGCCGAGCAGGAGTCGGACGTCAGTGGTGGCCGTTCCGACGGCAACGACTGACGGGAGCGCCCACGGTGCTTGATGCAGCCTCGTGGGCGGGGCGTCTGGGCGGGGACACGTTCCTCGCCCAGACATACCACCGCTCCTACGCGCACTTCCCCGGGGCCGCCGACACGGCGGGCCTGTTCTCCTGGGACAACCTGAACCGGATCATCGCCACGCAGAGGCTGGAGCCGCCCCGGTTGCGCCTGTCGGCTGACGGCGAGATGGTCCCGCTCCACCGCTACGCCATCCCCACCACGAACCGCCGAGCGGCCACCTGGTCCCGCATCCAACCGTCCGACTTCCATGCCCAGCTCAGGGACGGGGCGTCGCTGGTCCTTGACTCGGTGGAGAAGATTCACCCCGCCGTGGGGGCGGCTGCTGAGGGGCTGCAACGCTTCCTCGGGACTTCCGTGCAGGCCAACGTGTACGCCTCGTGGACCGAGCGGGAGGGCTTCGGCCGGCACTGGGACGACCATGATGTCGTCGTGGTCCAGGTGCACGGCTCGAAGCGGTGGCGCCTGTGGGGCATGACCCGTGAAGCGCCCACCTTCCGGGACGTGGAGTCGCCGGAGGAGCCGGAGGGCGACCCGGTGGCGGACCTCGTTCTGTCCCCGGGTGACGTGCTCTACCTGCCGCGCGGCTGGTGGCACGCGGTCACCGCTGACCAGGGGACGGAATCCCTGCACCTGACGTTCGGCGTGGTCACGCATACCGGCGCGGACCTGATGCTCTGGGTCGTTGATCAGCTCCGGGCGTCCCTCGCGCTGCGCAGGGACATCCCGCGCTTCGGCTCGCTGGCGGAACAGTCGGACTTCATCGACGCCGTACGCCATGAGGTGACCGACATGATGGCGGACCCCTGCCTCGTGGAGCGGTGGGCGGAGTCGACCGACACGACCGACTTGGGCCACGCGATTCCGTCCCTGCCCTACGTGGATGGGCTCCCCGCACGGGCAGGGATCACGGTCAAGCTCACTGCCCCGAGGGGTCGCCTGACGGCGAACCGCGAACGGGGCACGGTCACCTTCTCGGCGGCCGGTACCGCGTGGGACTTCGCCGAGTCCGCAGCGCCCGCGCTGGGCACGCTGCTGACCAACCAGCCGACCACGCTCGGCGAGATGGCCGACACCGCCGGACTGGAAGTCAAGGACGTGGCCGAACTGGTCTCCGCCCTCATCGACGGCCATGCCGTCGCAGTCGTGGGGACCGCGCTGTGACCGCCGCGCTCTCCCTGGGGACATACCGCGTGCGTGCCGTCAGTCAGGCGGCACGCACCGCCCTGGCTGCCGGTAGCCCGTGGGTGGACACGGCACCCAACTACGCCCACGGGCGGGCGCATGAGGAGTTGCGCCCGGTTCTCGGGGAGTACCCGACCGTGCGAGTGGCCACGAAAACGGGGTTCTTCACGGCGGAGAAAGGCCGCACCGCCCTGGCCGAAGGCGTGCTCACCGGGTACGAGACGACCAACAGGCACAGCCTTGAACGGGGCTTTGTCCGCTGGCAGACGGAGCGCTCGTTGGCCGCGCTCGGGCGCGTGGACCTGGTGTTCGTGCACAACCCGGAGCACGACGGGCACGGCCTTGACCGCGCTGCTCTGCACTGGCGTGTGAGGGAAGCCTTCACGGCGCTGGAAGAGTTCGCCCATGCGGGCAGGATCGAAGGGTACGGCGTCGCCACCTGGTCGGGCCTGACCTCCGGAGCCTTCAGCGTTCCCGAGTTGCTCTCCCTTGCCCGGCAGGCGGCTGGTTCCGCCGAGCATCACTGCACGGGCTTGCAGATGCCTGTCAGCCTGATCATGGATGCCCCGATCACACAGGCGCTGAACGGCGGCGGACCGCTGGTGCAGGCGAAGGACGCGGGGCTGATCACATTCGGCTCCGCCCCCCTGCACGGGGGTGAACTCCTCGATGCCATGACACCCGAGCTGGTGAACCTCATCCGCCCCGGCCTGTCGGCCGCAGCCGCTGCCCTGCTGGCCGCTGGCTCGTGCCCTGACCTCGATGTCGTCCTGACTTCGGCGAGCACCCGTGAACACTGGGACGATGCGGCCAAGGCTCTGGCTGCGCCTCTGACGACCCAGGAAATCAGGAGGGTGACGGATGAACTCGCCGGTGAATGAGGAGGTACAGGCCCTGATGGAGGCCGCCCATGACCGGGCGGCCAAGGCTCTGGGGCTCACCTGCACGGGGCCGCTGGCGTGGGGCTTCCTTGGTGTCACCCTCGGGCGCCGAGCGGGGGACCGGTGGCTACGAGTGAGCCGGACGGCGAAGAGGAACGCAGGCAGGAAGGAGGGGGAGGGCATTGCAGGGGCCTCCCTGCTCGTGCCCGATGCCGTCCCGCGCCCGCGCCTGTACGAGGTGCACGACTGGACTGACAGGGAGTGGGCTTTCGAGGCGGAAGTCCTCGACTACGTCGCGCGACCCATCGTGTCCCCGGAACGAGCCGACATCGACCACGACCCGGAGTTGCCTGACGAGTGGTGGGGTGAGCTGCGCCGAGCCCTTGTCCTGCTCGCTGAAGTGGAGGGGGTGAAGGTCACCGTCCGGGACGGCTGGATCGAACGGGCCTTCCCCCAGTTCCTCGGCGTCCCGGCTCCCGCCAAGGTGGAGCGGGTGACCGGCCACGGTGACCTGCACTGGGGGAACCTCACGGCTGCGCCCCTCTGCCTGTTGGACTGGGAGCGGTGGGGTTTGGTGCCCTTCGGCTATGACGCGGGTCTCCTCCACGCCAACAGCCTGCTCGTTCCCGATGTAGCCGCCCGCATCCGCAAGGAGTTCGCGCCGACCCTCGACACCCCGGCCGGCCGAATCGGGGAACTCGCCGCGCTGGCGGAGATGCTGCAAGCCGTAGCCCGTGGCTGGTACCCCGACCTTGCACCCCGGCTCGTTGCCCGCGCGGAGGCGCTCACCGGTGTTCGACCACCCGTCCCGGTGCGCTCCGAGGTGAGCGCCTGACTGCGCCCCTGTGCACCTGTCTCAGGCGCTTTCACCGATGTGCCGGTACAAGGTGGCACGGGAGATCCCCAGGGCCTTGGCGATGGCTGTGACGCTCTCTCCCTTGGCATGCCGGGCGCGGGCTATGGCTAGCTTGTCGTCGTCTACGACGGAGGGGCGTCCACCGTGGTTGCCCTTGCGGGCCGCAGTGTCCAGCCCCTCCAACGTCTTCTCCCGGATGCCTTCCCGCTCCACTTCGGCGGCCACGGCCAGGACGGCGAAGACGATGGCACCTGCCCCGTTCGGGTCGTACACCCCCTGCAAGGGACCGGAGAGGAGTTCGAGTTGGATGCCGTCCGCTTGCAGGGTGGAGGACAACGTCATGAGCTCTGCTGCGTTGCGGGCAAGGCGCTTCATCTCGACCACGGTCAGGATGACGGGCTGGTTCGGTGCGGCGGTCTTGATCTCCCGCGCTAGGGCCAACGCCTTCTCCAGTTCGGGCCGTTCCTTCACGCGGGTGCTGATCTTCTCGGAGAAGACCCGCGTGCAGTCGGCACGGGCCAGCATGTCCAACTGGCTCTGTAGTTCCTGCCCAACCGTGCTGCACCTGGCATAGCCCAGTCGGATCGCTGCGCCCGGTACGGCTTCCGTCACCACGGGCACGGGCTCACCCTGCACCCATCGCTTACCGGGGTTGCGGTCGGCCGGGGTCTTCACGGTGAGTTCCGCTTTGAGTGAGGGCACGAGGGCGAAGCGGCCCGTGTGGTAGCTCGCTGCCACCTTGCCTGCACTCGTACGGCAGGGGCTACCGGCAGGGGCTTCGCACTTCGGGCAGGCGTGACGCTCGGCCTCTCCGCATTGCCCGTGGTCCTGATGCTTGTGCTCGTGCTCGACACCTTCGACAGCGGGGCGCTGGTGCGCCCTGCCCTGACTGTCTGCCCTGCCGTGAGGCTGTGCGCCTGCCTCCCTGCCTGTCGCTTCCCTCTCGTCCCTCGCGGAGTCGTGCGGCCTGTCGGCCACTCACGCGGACGTACAGCCGTTCGCCTGCCCGGAGTGACGGGCAAGCCTGCAACGGCGGAGGGAAGGCGCAGGCTGACGCTGAACCAGGGCGACGGCGACGGACAGCAGGGTGCGAGCGCGACGGCGAAGGGGGTGGGGTATGACCCCTAGAACGGGAAGTCGAGGACCGGCATGTCTTAGCAGCTCAGATCCTGCCACGGTTCCAGACCTCGTCAGGGCAGCGGCGATCTAGGCATCGGCGGAGAAGTAGCAGGTGGGAGCGCTGCGCCTAGCCTGGCCGGCATTCAGAGCCTGCATGAGAGTGAAGCCTTGCGAGGCTTGCCGTAAGCGGCTTCGCCCTGTGGCCGCTACGCGGCCCCACTCTTCTTGCCGCATGTCGAAGGGGCTTCGGGCTGCGGGGGCGCGGCAGCGCCCCACCTGGCTGGCTTCCTGGTCTTCCTGATGTCGCCCCCTTGGAGGGCGCCCTGTTGAAGCGGCTTCCGGCTGTGCGGCCGGAGGCCGCTCCCTGCTAATCGCCTCTTCGCCGCTGCACGTAGGTACGTAAGTGGTTTCGGGCTGAGCGGCCGAATGGCCGCCCTCTGTGCTCACGCCTTCGCCGTCGCACTCGCCGTTGATGGGGGCGCTGCGCGCCCTACTCCACTTCGCCGCTGTACGTAAGTGGCTCCACGATGTCGGCCCCTTCGGGGCCGTTCATGACGAAGACCCTTCGGCTTGCGCCTGTACGTCTCGCCGTTGACGTACGTACGTAAGTCGCTTCGCTCTGTCGGCCCCGGCAGGGGCCGGGTGTACAAGGCGTACGAGGCTAAGAAGTTACTGAGATAGATAAAGAGCAGCCGAACGTTTCCGCAGGTCAGGCGACGTACCACGACACGCTGGGCGTGCCCCTCCGCCACGCCTGGCGTGTACGTTCCGCGTGTTTGTACACGTGGAGCATGTCGGCTGGTGGGGCGTACGTTCAGGAAGCCCACGCCCAGGGTGTGGCGTCGCCGTGCACGCTGCACTTGCGGCCACCTCGGCCGCCCTTCTGGAAGTGATGGTGGGGCGCGGTGAGGCAGCGGACGGTCGAGTCTTGCCCGATGAGGTCCAAGACCTTGGCTCGCTTGATCGCGTTGGTGACGCTCTGCCTGGACGGGATGACCCCATCACTACCGGCAAGCATCTTCGCCAGCTCACCCTTGCGAAACTCGGCATGGCCGATCTGGTTCGCCTTCCACAGGGCGGCGAAGTAGACGCGGTAGGTCAGTTGGTGCCCGCCATCCCTGGCCATGCGTTCGCACTGCACCTGTGAGAGGCCGCCCCATTCAACGCCGGGCCGTCGATGCGCACTGAGTTGTGATCCTTCCTGAGTGGCGCGGTGAGCGCCGGTAGTCGGTGGTTCGCATGTGCTCCCTTCTGGTGGGCACGGCCAGCCGTCCGGCTGGCTTGGGGTTGGGGCTCAGGTCAGGTGGCTTCCCGGCACTCCCGCTCAAGCCAGCGCTCCACATCGGACGGCCGGAAGCGAAGGTGTCCGCCGATCTTGCACGCGGGGATGTTGAGCGGTCGGTGGTTGTTGTAGACCCACGCGGGCGTCACGCCCAGGTACTCGGCCAGGTCGGTGACGCTCATCAGGCGGGCGTTTCCGAAGAGTCGAAGTACCTCCCCGGAGAGCACTTCACGGAGACGGTGCAGGACATCGGGCCGTGGCGGGTTGCGATGCTGTGGCCGCTCGACACTGTCGCGGGCGCGGGCGGTCTGCGATCCATCCACATCGAGCCCCGCGAGGGGGCCGACTCCCAGGAAGTTGCACGGGGCATCACGACCACGATCCTTCGCAGGGTGGACATCGCCGCAGCGGCGAAGGAGGCGGAGGACTTCGCTCCGTGGGCGCGGATGGCACGCGGGGCCGTGGAGGATCTGCAACAGCGCAAGGTCCAAGGGTTCCGGAAGAGGCTCGCTGCGCTCCCCAAGGGCGTGTCTGACGAGTACCTCGCCGTGATCTCCGATCTCTATGTCCACGTCGTTGAGGCGGGACACCGCGCCCCACTTCAGGAACTAGAGACGTGGACAAGCACGAAGCAGGCCACCTTGAAGGGCCACCTCCGGGCGGCGCGTCAGCGCGGCTTCCTGACCAAGGTCGAAGGCAAGGCCGGCGGGCGGCTCACGGACAAGGCGATCGCAACGCTGAAGGGGATCGATGCCGAACAGGAACGACAGCCGTAGCGGCTGGCACAGAACGAGGGGGAACTAGCCGGGTGGCAAAGCGCGGCAACGGGCTCGGTGGGACTCCAGTGGAGATCCCGCGCACGGGCCGACCGAACACCTGGGGCGTGCGTACGCCCCTGCACTTCGACCCGGCGACGGGCAAGAGGGGTCGCTACTGGATAGGCCGGGAGTACAAGACCAAGACCGAGGCGGAACGGGCGCTGCGCAAGTGGCACACCGACCACGAGGCAGGCACCCTCACCCTCGCTCCGGCATGACCATGGCCGAGCTCATGGAGGGCTGGCTTGCCAAGCATCGGGGCGAAGACACCACGAAGGAGGGGTACGAGCCGAAGATCCGGCTGCACATCAAGCCGCACATCGGCAAGGTCAAGGTGGTGGAGGTGACGGACGAGCGGCTGGACGAGCTGTACCGGCTCCTGGAGAGCACGCCCATCGAGGCCAACGGGAACAAGCCGCTCGGCCCCAAGAGCGTCCGCCACATCCACAACATCATCTCGGCGGCGCTGGACTCGGTGACGGGACCGAGGAAGCTCCTCACGGTCAACCCGGCCCACACTGCCAACCCGCCCACGGAACGGCAGATCAAGGCGGCTACGCCGGACTTCCCCACGCTCAACGACCACGAGACGGCGCACTTCCTCCGAGAGATATGGAAGCCGTGCGGCAACCGGGCGTGTGACAGAGGGCTGACTCACCACTGTCTTCGGGACGCCCGGCTGTGGACCGCCTACGCGGCCACCTCAGGCCGCCGCAGCGAAGTGCTGGGGTGGAAGTGGTCGCTCATCCACTGGGACGAGTGCGCCATCGAACTGGCCTGGGTCGTGGTCGAGGAAGGCAACACGTACCGGCTGCGGAAGCTGACCAAGGACGGAGACGACAATGCGATCATTTACGTAGACCAAGCCCTGATGAACGTCCTCAAGTGGCAGGAGGAGCGCCAGGACGCGGAGCGGGAACGGCTCGGGGATCTCTGGGTGGACCATGACCTTGTGTTCGCCCGCGACGGCTTCAAGCTGTACCGGGGCGAGGCGGGCGGACCGCAGGACCCTGAGAAGGTGTCGGCCCGCTTGCGGACGGCGCGTAACCGTCTGTACCTGCCGGAGAACTTCCGGCTGCACGACTGGCGGGCATCGAAGATTACGAACGATCTCGACAACCACGAGAACCCCGTAGAGGTCTCGGCCAACGCCCGGCACCACTCGCCGGGCTACACCATGGCACGGTACGGCAGGCGTCGCGCCGAGGGAGCGAAGAGGCTGGCCGCTTCCAGCGCTGCCCGAATCGGCCTGTCATCTCTGGTCTGACCAGGAAGTTCGCTCGGATGTTGGTCACGTGGTTGGTCACCCCACAGCCGGAGAAACAGAAAAACCCCAGATCAACTGGGGTTTCTGCTGGTGTCCGAGGGGGGACTTGAACCCCCACGCCCGATAAAGGGCACTAGCACCTCAAGCTAGCGCGTCTGCCATTCCGCCACCCGGACCAGGTGTCTGTCGCTCGGCGGGGCGTTCCCCCCGCGGCGACATGGACAACAATACCAAGGTTTCGGAGTGCCTTTCACCAGCGTTTCCGTCCGTCGCGCCCGGTGGCCGACGCCGCGGCACCCGTCTCACCAGCGGTTTCACCGCGCGTGACCCGTCGGTCACCGGCCGGTGCCCCCGGGCCGCCGGCTCCGTCCGGTGGCCCGGGGGCACCGGCCGGGGGTACGTCCGCCCCAGCCGCCGGGGGCGGGGCGGATGACTGGATCCGGACAGCGTGAGTGGCTCCGCCGTCGGTGCCGCGGCCGAGGGCCGGCGGCGCCTGGCCGCCGGGGCGCGGCGGCGCCCGCGGTCGGTCCAGGGCTGCCCGCGCGGGTCGCCGCGGCCGGTCAGAACGGCCATGGCCTTGCGGACCTTCTCCGTCGGCGTCCCGCCGAATCCGGCCCCCGGCCCTCTGCGGCGCCCCTTCTCCACCGTTGGCGGAAAGTGCCGCACGCCCCCTGGACACCGTCCACCAGATGCGGGATAACAGGCTCCATACAGTATTCGTCGACTGTATGCAATCTACGGTGCGAGGGCACCGGCCCGTGCGACGTACGGCGATCGCCATGTACTGCGAGTACCGCGGGACCGTTCCCACCTCCTTGAGACCGTTCCCACCCCTTTGAGAAGGGACAGGACTTCGCCATGCCCGACGACAACCAGGACGTCATCTCCGGCGGCCACCTCGTGGCCAAGGCACTCAAGGCCGAGGGGGTCGACCGCATCTACACCCTGTGCGGCGGCCACATCATCGACATCTACGACGGCTGCGTCGACGAGGGCATCGAAGTCGTCGACGTCCGCCACGAACAGGTCGCCGCCCACGCCGCCGACGGGTACGCACGCGTCACGGGCAAGCCCGGCTGCGCGGTCGTCACCGCGGGGCCGGGCACGACCGACGCCGTCACCGGTGTCGCCAACGCCTTCCGGGCGGAGTCCCCCATGCTGCTGATCGGCGGTCAGGGTGCGCTGAGCCAGCACAAGATGGGGTCACTCCAGGATCTGCCGCACGTCGAGATGATGAACCCGATCACCAAGTTCGCGGCGACCGTGCCGGACACGGCCCGAGCGGCGGACATGGTGTCGATGGCGTTCCGCGAGTGCTACCACGGCGCACCCGGTCCCGCCTTTCTGGAGATCCCGCGGGATGTACTGGACGCGAAGGTACCGGTCTCCACGGCGCGGGTGCCGAAGGCCGGTGCCTACCGTGCTTCGACGCGTTCGCCCGGGGATCCGGAGGCGGTGGAGAAGCTGGCCGATCTGCTGGTGCACGCGCAGAAGCCGGTCGTCCTGCTGGGCAGCCAGGTCTGGACGACCCGAGGCACCGAGGCCGCCGTGGAACTCGTGCGCACGCTCAATGTCCCCGCGTACATGAACGGGGCTGGACGCGGCACGCTGCCGCCCGGGGACCCGCATCACTTCCAGCTCTCCCGCCGCTACGCGTTCTCGAACGCCGATGTCATCGTCATCGTCGGCACACCCTTCGATTTCCGCATGGGCTACGGCAAGCGGCTGTCGTCCGAGGCGACGGTGGTGCAGATCGACCTCGACTACCGGACCGTCGGGAAGAACCGCGATATCGACCTCGGTGTCGTGGGCGACGCGGGACTGGTCCTGAAGTCGGTGACCGAAGCGGCCTCGGGGCGGCTCGACACGGGGATGTCGCGGCGCAAGGAGTGGCTGGACGAACTGCGGGCCGCCGAGCAGACCGCACTGGACAGGCGGCTGCCACAGCTCCGGTCGGACGCCTCCCCCGTCCACCCCTATCGCTTGGTCAGTGAGATCAACGACTTCCTCACCGAGGACTCCCTCTACATCGGCGACGGCGGCGACATCGTCACCTTCTCCGGCCAGGTCGTGCAGCCCAAGTCGCCCGGGCACTGGATGGACCCGGGCCCGTTGGGCACGCTCGGCGTCGGCGTGCCCTTCGTGCTCGCCGCCAAGCAGGCGCGGCCCGACAAGGAGGTCGTCGCCCTCTTCGGTGACGGCGCCTTCTCTCTCACCGGCTGGGACTTCGAGACCCTCGTCCGCTACGACCTCCCGTTCGTCGGGATCGTCGGCAACAACTCCTCCATGAACCAGATCCGTTACGGCCAGGCCGCCAAGTACGGCAAGGACCGCGAGCGGGTCGGCAACACCCTCGGCGACGTGCCCTACGACAAGTTCGCACAGATGCTGGGCGGTTACGGCGAGGAGGTGCGCGACCCCGCCGACATCGCCCCCGCGCTGCTCCGCGCCCGCGAGTCCGGCAAGCCGTCACTGATCAACGTCTGGGTCGACCCCGACGCGTACGCCCCCGGAACCATGAACCAGACCATGTACAAGTGAGGTGCCCTCATGACAGCGACCAAGGCCCTCGACGGCATCCGCGTCCTGGACATGACGCACGTTCAGTCCGGCCCCTCGGCCACCCAGCTGCTGGCCTGGCTCGGCGCGGACGTCGTCAAGCTGGAGGCGCCGACCGGTGACATCACGCGCAAGCAACTGCGCGACCTCCCGGACGTCGACTCCCTCTACTTCACGATGCTCAACTGCAACAAGCGGAGCATCACCCTCAACACCAAGACCGAGCGCGGCAAGGAACTCCTCACCGAGCTGATCCGCCGCTCCGACGTCATGGTCGAGAACTTCGGGCCGGGCGCGGTCGACCGTATGGGGTTCACCTGGGACCGCATCCGGGAGATCAATCCACGGATCGTCTACGCCTCCATCAAGGGGTTCGGCGAGGGCCCGTACACCGGCTTCAAGGCGTACGAGGTCGTCGCACAGGCCATGGGCGGATCGATGGCGACCACCGGGTTCGAGGACGGGCCGCCGCTGGCGACGGGGGCCCAGATCGGGGACTCGGGCACGGGCGTCCACGCCGTGGCGGGCATCCTCGCGGCGCTGTACCAGCGGGAGCGCACCGGGCGCGGGCAGCGGGTGAACGTGGCCATGCAGCACGCGGTGCTCAACCTCTGCCGGGTGAAGCTGCGCGACCAGCAGCGCCTGGCTCATGGTCCACTCGCCGAATATCCCAACGAGGACTTCGGCGACGAGGTTCCCCGGTCCGGCAACGCCTCCGGCGGCGGCCAGCCGGGCTGGGCGGTCAAGTGCGCGCCGGGCGGCCCGAACGATTATGTGTATGTCATCGTGCAACCCGTCGGCTGGCGGCCGATCACCGAGCTCATCGGCCGGCCGGAGCTGGCGGACGATCCCGAGTGGGCGACGCCTCGGGCCCGTCTGCCGAAGCTGAACAAGATGTTCCAGCTGATCGAGGAGTGGTCCTCGACGCTGCCGAAGTGGGAGGTGCTGGAGCGGCTGAACGCGCACGGCATCCCGTGCGGGCCGATCCTGTCCACGAAGGAGATCATCGAGGACGCCTCGCTCGCCGCCAACGGGATGGTGGTGCGCGTACCGCACCCGCAGCGGGGTGAGTTCGTGACCGTCGGCAGCCCGCTCAAGCTCTCCGACTCCCCCGTGGAGGTGACCGGTTCCCCGCTGCTCGGCGAGCACAACGAGGAGATCTACGTCGGTGAGCTCGGCCTCGGCCACGAGGAGCTGCGCCTGCTGAAGTCGGACGGGGTGATCTGACGTGGTGGCCGAGGACCGGATGCTCAGGGTGCGCGCGCTGCTCGACTCCGTGCGGGCCGAGGGCCGCACCGCGCTCACCGCGCCCGAGGGCAGGGTGATCGCCGAGGCGTACGGGATCGCCGTACCCGGCGAGGAACTCGCGCGGGACGTCGAGGAGGCGGTGGCGTGCGCGGCGCGCTTCGGCGGACCCGTGGTGCTGAAGATCGTCTCCCCGGACATCCCGCACAAGACCGACGCCGGCGGCGTGGTCGTCGGGGTGGAGGGCGCGGAGCGGGTGCGGGCGGCGTTCCGCCGGATCGTGGACAACGCGCGCGCGTACGCGCCCGAGGCCCGCGTCCACGGCGTGCAGGTGCAGGAACTGCTGCCGCGGGGGCAGGAGGTCATCGTCGGCGCGGTGACGGACCCGACGTTCGGGAAGGTGGTCGCGTTCGGGCTCGGCGGAGTGCTCGTCGAGGTGCTGAAGGACGTCACGTTCCGGCTCGCGCCGGTGGACGCGGACGAGGCGCTGTCGATGCTGGACTCGATCCGGTCGGCTCAGGTCCTGGGCGGGGTGCGCGGGCAGGCGGCCGTGGACCGGTCGGCGTTGGCCGAGCAGATCCGCCGGGTGTCCGACCTGGTGACGGACTTCCCCGAGATCGCCGAGGTGGACCTCAACCCGGTGATGGCGACCGGTCAGGGGGCGGTGGCGGCGGACATCCGCGTGGTCCTGGCCGAGTCGCTGCCGCCGGTCCGCAGGTCGTACACGCGCGAGGAGATCCTCACCTCGATGCGCCGCCTGATGCGGCCGTCGTCGGTGGCCGTGATCGGCGCCTCCAACGAGCCCGGCAAGATCGGCAACTCGGTGATGCGCAACCTCGTCGACGGGGGGTTCTCCGGGGAGATCCATCCGGTGAACCCGAAGGCCGGCGACATCCTGGGCCGCAAGGCGTACGAGAGTGTCGCCGACGTCCCCGGCGAGGTGGACGTGGCGGTCTTCGCGATTCCGGCGCGTTTCGTGGCCGCGGCGCTGGAGGAGGTGGGCCGCAAGGGGATTCCCAACGCCGTGCTGATCCCGTCGGGGTTCGCGGAGACCGGCGAGCACGCGCTCCAGGCGGAGATCGTGGCGATCGCCGAGCGGCACGGCGTCCGGTTGCTGGGCCCGAACATCTACGGCTACTACTCGACCTGGCAGGACCTGTGCGCCACGTTCTGCACGCCCTACGACGTCAAGGGAGGTCTGGCGCTGACCTCCCAGTCCGGCGGCATCGGCATGGCCGTCCTGGGGTTCGCGCGCAGCACGAAGACGGGCGTGTCGGCGATCGTGGGACTCGGCAACAAGGCGGACGTGGACGAGGACGACCTGCTGACCTGGTTCGGCGAGGACCCGCACACCGAGTGCGTCGCGATGCACCTGGAGGACCTCAAGGACGGGCGGGCCTTCGTCGAGGCCGCGCGGGCGACCGTACCGAGGAAGCCGGTCGTGGTCCTCAAGGCGGGACGCACCGCCGCGGGCGCGCGGGCCGCCGGTTCCCACACCGGGGCGCTCGCCGGGGACGACGCCGTCTACGACGACATCCTGAGGCAGGCCGGTGTCATCCGGGCGCCCGGGCTGAACGAGATGCTGGAGTACGCGCGCGCGTTGCCGGTGCTTCCCACGCCCAAGGGCGACAACGTCGTCATCATCACCGGGGCGGGCGGCAGCGGGGTGCTGCTGTCGGACGCGGTGACCGATCACGGCTTGTCGCTGATGGAGATCCCGCCCGACCTGGACGCCGCGTTCCGCGCGTTCATCCCGCCGTTCGGGGCGGCGGGCAACCCGGTGGACATCACTGGGGGCGAGCCGCCGTCGACGTACGAGGCGACTATCCGGCTGGGCCTGGCGGATCCGCGGATCCACGCGCTGGTCCTCGGCTACTGGCACACCATCGTCACTCCCCCCATGGTGTTCGCCGAGCTCACCGCGCGGGTGGTGGAGGAGTTCCGGGCCCGGGGCGTCGAGAAGCCGGTGGTGGCCTCCCTCGCCGGCGACGTCGAGGTGGAGGAGGCCGGCCGGTACCTGTTCGAGCGGGGGGTCGTGGCGTATCCGTACACGACGGAGAAACCGGTGGCCGCGCTGGGCGCGAAGTACCGCTGGGCGCGGGCGGCAGGCCTGCTGGGGGGCGGTTCATGAGGTGAGGGGGCACGGGGCCGACGGTGCGCGCCGGCCGGCCCCCGGACCCGTGCGCGCGCGAAAGGTATGTGGACAGGGGGCACTGGCCGGATCTTTCGACGCAAGGGGTGCTGAGCCGCATGACAACGACCGAATTCTCGAAGCCGTCCGTCCCGTGCAGGGAGGTGACGGACCGCAACGGCCGGGTGTACCGGATCGGCGAGTCCGACATCGACATCATGGGCCGGCCACGCAAGTGGATGGTCATCCTGCCGTGGATCGGCATGATGGGCATCAGCTCCGCCGAGTACGCGTTCACGTCGGCGGAGGACACGCTCCACGAGGCCCACCTGTGGAGCAGCGGGCACATCTTCTGGCTGATGGGCGTCTGGGTGTTCTTCCAGGCCGCCGTGGCCTTCCCGGCCGGGCAGCTGCGGGAGAGCGGCCGGCTGCCGGCCCGCTCGGCGATGCTGCTCGGGGCGGCCGGGACCCTGCTGGGCTATGTGTCGCTGGCGTACGCGCCGCATGTCGCCGTCGCCTACCTCGGCTTCGGCATGTGCAGCGGCATCGGCGCCGGCCTGGTCTACGCGACCTGCGTGAACATGGTGGGCAAGTGGTATCCGGAGCGAAAGGGCGGCAAGACGGGCTTCGTCAACGGCGGCTTCGCCTACGGCTCCGTGCCCTTCGTGTTCCTGTTCACCTCGTACATGGACCTGGGCAACTACCAGACGGTGCTGGTCTCGGCCGGTGTCGGCCTGTGCCTGGTCGTGGCCGGGTCGGGCTGGTTCTTCCGGGATCCGCCGAAGAACTGGTGGCCCGCGCACGTCGACCCGCTCCGGCAGACGGACGACCCGAAGGTCCGCCGGGCGCTGGCGAAGAACCCGCCCGCGGTCAGGCAGTACGCCCCCAGGGAGGCCGCCCGGACGCCCGTCCTGTGGAGGATGTGGTTCTGTCTGCTGTGCACGGCCGGCATCAACATCTTCGGCATCGCCTTCCTGGTGCCCTTCGGCAAGGACATGGGCTTCGCGGGCGGGATCGTGGCCACCGCGATGTCCCTGAAGGCGCTCGTGAACGGCACCGGGCGCGGGGTGATCGGCTGGATCTCCGACCGCTGCGGCCGCCGCAACACGCTCGTCATCGTGTGCCTGGTGCTCGGCGCCGCCCAGTTCGGCGTGCTGGTCTCCGGCCGGATGGGCGTCATGCCGTTCTTCCTGCTCTGCTCCATGGTCTCCGGTTTCGGCGGCGGGGCGATCTTCCCGCTGTTCGCGGCCATGACGGCGGACTACTTCGGCGAGAACAACAACGCCACCAACTACGGCATGGTCTACAGCTCGAAGCTGGTCTCCGGGCTCGTCGGCTCCGGCATGGGCGCGGTCGTCGTCGGCGCCTGGGGCTACGAGGGCGCGTTCGTCCTGGCGGGCGGCATCGGACTGGCCTCCGCCGTACTGGCGCTCTTCCTGAAGGCGCCGGACCGGCCCGGGACCCGGCGCATCGTGCCCAACCCGCGGCCCCTGGGCGAGGAGGCGGCGTAGCGGCGACGGCCCGGAAGGCGGACGGCGGCCCTTCCCGCGACGGGTGCCGGCGGGGAGGGCCGCCCGCCGTGCGCGGGTTCCGTGCGGCCGGCCGCGCGGAACCCGGCGGCGACGGGGCGGTGGGTGACCGGGCCGCGAGGCGTCGGCCGCCGGGAGGCCGGGCGGGGCGCTGCCCTGGGCGGCGCCCCGCCCGGCCGCTGGCCGCGTGCACCTAGCGGCGCCGTTTGCGCAGTGCCGCGAGGTTGTCGTAGCTGATCTTCGCGTAGCGCAGCGACCGTCCGGGCTCGGTGGAGCTCGGGGCGTTGTCGTCCTCGACCATCGGGTTGTGGTAGCCGCGGTGGCCGACGCGCGAGAAGAACGTCGTGTAGTCGATGACGCCGGTTCCGAAGGGCACCATCTCGTAGCCCATGCCGTTGGTCGTGCTGACGACGCCGTCCTTGGCGTGGAACAGCGGGTAGCGCTTGTTGTGGCGGGCGACGAGGCCGGCCGGGTCGAAGACGCTCTCCCGGGTGGAGCCGTCGTGGGCCGTGTAGGTGTGGAACTTGTACTGGGCGACGTGCGCCCAGAAGATGTCCATTTCGAGCCAGACGAGCCTGGGGTCGGTGACCTTCAGGAAGTACTCCAGCTTCCGGATGCCGGAGCTGCGCGTCGGACGTCCCTGGTCGTCGAGCGGGCCGCCGTCGAGCAGGAAGCCGTAGGCCGCGTCGTGGTTGTGGGTGTAGAGCTTGACGCCCTCCCGTCGAGCGATCTCGCCGAGGGCGTTCCACTTGTCGGCGGCCATGTCCCAGTCGGCGCGGTAGGAGCTGCCGGTGGGGTCGCCGCCGGTGCCCATGTGGCCCATGCCGAGGATGTTGGCGATCTCCAGGTGCTTCTTGAAGGTGTCCAGGTCCGCCGTGGTCAGCGGCCAGGAGGACGGGATGAAGCCGTGATTGCCCTGGGCCCTGAGGCCGTACTCGTCGAGCCAGCGGCGCAGCAGCCGGGCGCCCCGCGCGGACTCCAGGTCGGCGCCGCCGGGCGCGTTGGCGTGCTGGCGGTACCCGGCGAACTCCACCTGCCGGTAGCCGTACCGCGCCAGTTCCTTGAAGACCTCGCGGAAGCCCGAGGGCAGGTCGGTGGCGAGGGGGTCGCGGCCGGTGGCGTCGCGGACGGTGTAGAGGATGATGCCGCGCCGGTCGGCCGGGACGAGGATGTCGCCGCCCCGGTCGTGGCCTCTGCCGCGCTCCTGCGCCGCCAGCGCCGCGGGGGCCCCGAAGACCGGTGCGGCGATCGCGGCGGTCGCGGCGGCGGTGCAGGTGCTCAGGAAGCGGCGGCGGCCGATGCCGAGCCGTTGGCGCAGGGCCTCGTCGGGGCCGTCGGCGGCGGGGGGGCCATCGGTGGGCGAGGTGTCGCGAAACAGGGTCACGGGTGCCTGCTCTCTCTGTCGTGGCCTGCCCTGATGCCGTCAGGACCGGCCGTTGTCAGTGGCGTGTGTTTCACTCTCGGTAGCTGGATTTCGGTGGTGGTGCGTCAGCCGAGTCCGGCGAGGTGGAGCAGGAGTTGCTTGACGTCGGTGGCCGCGACGCGGTCGCCGACAGCGCGGGGGGTGGAGCAGATGAGGAGCGGACCGTCGTCGTCGCTCGCGGGGAGGCGGCCGTGGCTGCCGCGAATAGGTGAGGCGTCCAGGGGCACGACCGCCATGCGGTAGCGCATGCCGAGCTTCTTGCGGGCCAGGGCGGTGGCCGCCTTGACCTTGACGTAGGGGTCGAGCGGGTCCATGAACAGCTCGACCGGGTCGTAGCCGGGTTTGCGGTGGATCTCGACGAGCCGCGCGAAGTCGGGCGCGCGGGCGTCGTCGAGCCAGTAGTAGTACGTGAACCAGGCGTCCGGCTCGGCGACGGCGACGAGGTCTCCGGCGCGCGGATGGTCGAGGTGGTGGGCCTTCTTGCCCTCGTCGTCCAGGAGCTGGTCGATGCCGGGCAGGCCCGCCAGGGCGGTCCGGGCGGCGTCCAGGTCCTCGGGGCGGCGGACGTAGACGTGGGCGATCTGGTGGTCGGCGACCGCGAAGGCGCGGGAGGCCATCGGGTCGAGGTACTCCATGCCGTCCTGCGTGTGCACCTCCAGCAGCCCGGCGCGGCGCAGGGCGCGGTTGATGTCGACGGACCGGTTCACGCGGGTGATGCCGTACTCGGACAGGGCGACGACAGTGCGGCCTTCGGCGCGGGCGTCGTCCAGGAGCGGGGCCATGGCCGCGTCCAGGTCGTGGGCCGCTTTCAGGGAGCGCGGGTCGTCGGGGCCGAAGCGCTGGAGGTCGTAGTCGAGGTGAGGGAGGTAGCACAGGGCCAGGTCGGGGCGGCGGGTGCGCAGGATGTGCCGGGTGGCGTCGATGATCCACCGGCTGGAGGTCAGGTCCGCGCCGGGGCCCCAGAAGTGGAAGAGCGGGAAGGTGCCGAACTTCCCGGTGAGTTCGTCGTGCAGGGCCGGGGGCCTGGTGTAGCAGTCGGGTTCCTTGCGGCCGTCGGCGTAGTAGACGGGACGGGGGGTGACGGTGATGTCGGTGTCGGCGCCCATGGCGTACCACCAGCAGATGTTGGCGACGGTGTAGCCGGGGTGGGCGCGGCGGGCGGCGTCCCAGAGCTTGTCACCGGCGACGAGTCCGTTGTGCTGGCGCCACAGCAGGACGTCGCCGAGCTCGCGGAAGTACCAGCCGTTGCCGACGATGCCGTGCTCGGAGGGGAGGGTGCCGGTGAGGAAGGTGGACTGGGCGGCGCAGGTGACGGCGGGCAGGACGGTGCCGAGGGGCGCGTGGGAGCCGGAGCGGGCGAGGGTCTTCAGGTGCGGCATGTGGTCGAGGAGACGGGGGGTGAGGCCGACGACGTCCAGGACGAGCAGCGGGGTCGGTCCGCCGGGTCGGGTCATGGCAGTTCCTTGAGGCCGAGGTCGGTCAGCAGGTCGCGGGCGAGGGTCAGCTCGGCGGCGATGCCGTCGGTGAGCTGGGCGCGGGCGCGGGGCCGCAGCTCGGGCGGGAGGGCCTGCCAGGTGTAGGTCTCGACCTCCAGGTGGCGGGTGAGCGGGCGCGGGCCGCCGACGAGCCGGGTCAGCGCGGCCTTCAGGACGGGGAGGGTGGAGGTGAGGGGTGCGGCGGGGGCCGCGTGCAGGGGGACGTGGAAGTGGGCGCGCCAGGGCCCGGAGTCGGGCAGGGCACCGCCGTGCAGGGCCTCGCCGAGGTCGTCGGTGCCGCGCAGGCCGGCGGTGGTGAGGGTGCGGGTCTGGTGCAGGAAGCGGGGTTCGGCGAAGGCGGCGAGGGCCTCGCGGACCTCGGGGAAACGGGGGTGTTCGGCGTGCAGGGCGGCGGAGAGCTGGGATTTGACGACGGGGACACCGGCCCCGGTGAGGGCGTCCAGGGCGGTGTGCGGGTCTTCGAAGGAGGTGGCGAGATGGCAGGTGTCGACACAGACGCCGATGCGGTCGTGGGCGATCGCGGTGAGCGGGGCGATGGCGTCGCGGGTGGTCTCGACGACGCAGCCGGGTTCGGGTTCCAGGCCGACGCGGATGGAGCGGCCGGTGAGTTCCTCGAGTGCGTCGAGGCGCTCGCCGAGGCCGCGCAGGGCGTCGCGGGCCCGCTCGGCGCGGGTGCCGTCGTAGGCGGTGCGCCAGGCGAGCGGCAGGGTGGAGATGCTGCCCTCGGTGACGTCGTCGGGGAGCAGCCCGGCGAGGAGGCGGGCCAGGGCGGTGGTGTGGTCGAGACGTGCGGCGTCGGCCCAGTCCGGCTGGTACACGCGGTATTTGACCTCGTCCGCGCCGAACCCCTCGTACGGAAAGCCGTTGAGGGTGACGACCTCCAGGCCGCGCCGGTCGAGTGCGCAGCGCAGCCCGCGCAGGGCCGACGGGTCGGTGACCAGGGCGCGGGCGGCGTCCTTGGCGAGCCACAGCCCGATACCGAGCCGGTCGCGGCCCAGTCGGCGGCGGACGGGTTCGCAGTGGTCGCGGAGCTGGGCGAGGACGCCGTCGAGGGTCTCGGCGGGGTGGACGTTGGTGCAGTAGGCGAGGTGGACGGTGGAGCCGTCGGGGTGGCGGAAGCGCATGGCTCACGCCCCCGCGGCCGGGTCGCCGGTCTGCTCGGAGGCGTCCTTCGGGGCTCCGCGGAGGATGGAGTTGCCCTCGTGTGTGGTGTCGGTGGCCGGTACGTCGAGGGTGAGGCGTCCGCTGAGGCCGTAGAAGGCCGCCGGGTTGCGCCACAGCACCAGATCGACCTCGTCCTCGCTGAAGCCCTCGGCGAGCATCAGGTCGGCGACCTTGCGGGTCTTGAGCGGATCGCTTCTGCCCCAGTCGGCGGCGGAGTTCACCAGCACCTGCTCCGGGCCGTAGGCGCGGAGGATCGCGACCATGCGGGCCTCGTCCATCTTGGTGTCGGGATACACGGAGAAGCCGAGCCAGCAGCCGCTGTCCTTGGCCTCCTTGACGGTGGTCTCGTTGAGGTGGTCGACCAGGACCCGGTCCACGGGCAGCGCGGACTCGCGGACGACGTCGAGAGTGCGGCGCAGACCGGCGAGCTTGTCCCGGTGCGGGGTGTGCACCAGGGCGGGCAGGCCGTGGTCGGCGGCCAGCTGGAGCTGGGCGGCGAGGGCGGTGTCCTCGGCGGGCGTCATCGCGTCGTAGCCGATCTCGCCGACGGCCACGACGCGGTCCTTGACGAGGTACCGGGGCAGGTCGTCGAGGACGGGGACGCAGCGGGGGTCGTTGGCCTCCTTGGGGTTCAGGGCGATCGTGCAGTGGTGTGCGATGCCGTACTGGGCGGCGCGGAACGGCTCCCAGCCCAGCAGGGAGTCGAAGTAGTCCCGGAAGGACGCGGGAGAGGTGCGGGGCTGGCCGAGCCAGAAGGCGGGCTCGACGACGGCGCGGACGCCCGCTGCGTACATGGCCTCGTAGTCGTCGGTGGTCCGTGACGTCATGTGGATGTGGGGGTCGAAGATGCGCATCAGGACTCCTTGCCGTCGCTGCCGCGGGTGCCGTCGCCGGCGGGCGGAGCGGTCGTGGGGTCGGTCAGGGCCAGGACGCGGTGCAGGTCCGCCGGGACGGGACGGCCCGCGGCGGTGCGTTCGGCGGCGTAGTCGGCGAGCATGCGGGCGAGTTCGGCGTCGCCGCGGGCACGGCGGGGCAGGCCGGCCACATGGTCCACCGGGACGCCGGTGAACAAGCACTTCAGTACGGCGTGCCGCCACTGGTGGGCATCGAGGTGCCGGGCGGCGTAAGGGCCGACGGCGGCGGCCAGCAGCCGGGTGTCGTTGGTGCGCAGGGCGTCCTCGACGAGCGGGAGGGCCTCGGGGCCGGGGACCAGGTGGGGCAGGGCCAGCAGGACGGCGCGGCGTTCGTCGGCGGTGCCCTGGTGGTAGACCCGGGTCAGGACGTCGGTGCCGGCGCGGGCCGCGTGCAGGATGACGACACGGGCGGCGTCGGCGTGGCCGGCTCCGCAGCGGCGGCCGGCCTCGGCCAGGCGCAGCTCCCACACGGAGAGCGGCCCGTGGGCGCCGGGGTGGGCGGCGGCCTCGTCGAGGGCCTGGTCGAGCCAGGCGCGGGCGGCACCGCCGAGGTGAGCGGTGAGGTGGGCGTGCAGCTCGTGCGGTGAGGGGAGGGCGGAGGCGCCCGGACCGTCCGGGACGCTGCCGGGGCCGCCGGTGTCCTGCGGACGCGCCGCCGGGGTCTGGGGTGTGGGCTTCGGTGGGGTCACGGGGTGCTCCCTTCGGGGGTGGCGGAGGGCTTCCCCGGGGTCGGGGTGTCCGGGGCGACGGGCGGGGCGGGCGGCGCGGCGTCCGGGCCCGGGTCGCCGTGGGCCTGGCGGCGCGAGCCACCGGCCGGGTCGCCGGGGCCGCTGGTCGGGGCGGTCGCCGCCGCCCGGCGGAGGAAGGGGAGGGAGCGTTCGGCGTAACGGGGTCCCGCGTGGGAGTGGCGGGGCAGTTCGACGACGGTCAGGCCCTGGTAGCCGGTGGCGGCCAGGGCCGCGAGGACGGGCGGAAAGTCGATCTCTCCGTCACCCAGGGGGAGGTGTTCGTGGACGCCGCGGCGCATGTCCTCGATCTGGACGTGGCGCAGCCAGGGGGCGGCGGCGCGTACGCAGTCGGCGGGAGGGAGGGGTTCGAGGCACTGGCAGTGGCCGATGTCGAGAGTGAGGCCGAGGATCTCCGGATCACCGAGGGCGCCGCGCAGCCGGTGGAAGTCGGCGAGGGTGGCGAGGAGATGGCCCGGTTCCGGCTCGATGGCCACGGGTACGCCGGCGGCGCCGGCCGCGTCCAGGACCGGGGCGAGGGCGTCGGTGAGCCGCTTCCACGCCGTGTCCTCGTCGGTACCGGCCGGGGTGACGCCGCTGAAGCAGTGGACGGCGTGGGCACCGAGGCCGGCGGCCACCCGGACGGCGCGGACCAGCAGATCGGCGCGGCGGGCGCGGTCGTCCGGGTCCGGGTCGAGGAGGGAGGGCCCGTGTTTGCGGCGCGGGTCGAGGACGTAGCGGGCGCCCGTCTCCACCGTGACGCCCAGGCCGAGCGCGTCCAGCCGCTGAGCGACCCGGCGGGTGCGGGCGTCGAGGTCCGGCGCGAGCGGGTCGAGGTGCATGTGGTCGAGGGTCAGGCCGACGCCGTCGTAACCGAGGTCGGCGAGCAGGGCGAGGGCGTCGTCGAGCCGGAGGTCGGCGAGGCCGTTGGTGCCGTAACCGAAGCGGAGGGCCGCGGTGCCGGGAGCGCCGGGGGCCGGGGCTGCTCCGGGGGCAGGGACAGCTTCGGTCTGGGGTGTTGTCCCAGGCGTCGCCGTCGAGGGGTCGTCGGGACGCGGCGGTTCGTGGCTCATGTGATGCTCACCTTCCTCGCGAACTTCCGTCCGGCCGGTGCGAGGGCCGCGACCAGGAGCGCGGTGACCGCCGCGCCGGAGCGGGCGGTGAGCGCGGCCTGGAGCGGGATCGTGGCCCGGATGCCGCCGCCGACGGCGCGCTGGGTGAGCGGAGGTGAGGGGTTGAGGGCGGCGTGGAGGTAGGGCCGGGCGGCGGTCGCGGCGTAGGCGGCGCCGAGAGCGGCGGTGATTCGGGCGGTACCCCGGCCGATCGCGGGCCGGGCGGCGGTCGGGCCCGCCGGGTGCCGCCCCGCGCCGGGGAGGGCGGCGGCGAGCCGGGCGGGGCCCTGCCCGGCGGGCCCCGGCAGGCCGGGGGCGGCTGCTTCCCCTCGGCCTGCCGGGAGTCGGGTGGGGCGGCGTGTCACCAGCCGGGTCAGCAGCGCGGTCGCGGCACAGGCCGCCAGGGGGGCCAGGGCCGAGCCGCCACGGGTCTCCTGACGGGAGACGGCCGTGACGGCGAGGGTGTGGGCGCCCAGTAGCGCGGCGGACGGCAGCGCGGCCCGGGTGCGGCCGTTGGCGGCCGCGGCGCCCAGGAGCAGGTCCAGGCCGCGGGCCGCGGCCATCGCCGCGGGGCCGGCCGGCGTGTGCTTCAGGGCCAGGTCGTAGGCCCAGACGGTCGCCGCGAGCGGCGTGGCGACGGCGAGGGCCCGGCGGCCCGCACCGGCGGCCAGGGTCAGTCCGGCGCCGGTGAGGGCGCAGGCCGCGGTGAGGGCGGCGGACGGGCGGAGACGACCGGAGGGAAGGGGGCGGTGCGGGCGCTCGACGGCGTCCTCCGCGCGGTCCGCCCAGTCGTTCAGGGCCATGCCGGCCTCGTACAGGCACAGGGAGGAGCCGATGGCGAGCAGCGTGCGGGGACCGGCGTGCGCGCCCGCCGCCGCGGCGCCCGCGAGGGCGTCACCCGGGACCGTGAACAGCGCGGGCAGGCGCAGTAGTTCGGCCCAGGCGAGCGCTTGGGCCGCACGCCCCGCGCCGCGGGCCCCGGCGGACTCGGCGGACTCGGCGGACTCGGCGGACTCGGCGGACTCGGGCAATCCGGCGGGCGGCGAGCCACCGGTCCAGCCGTTCCTACCGATCCCAGCAGCCCCGGCGGCCCCCATGACCCCACCGGCCCTGCTGGTCTCACCGGCCCTACTGGTCTCACCGGCCCTACTGGTCTCACCGGCCCTGCTGGTCCGGCCGGTCCCGCTCGTCTCGGCGTCGGCCGGGCTCACCGCCGGCCTCCGATCCCGCCGCCGTGCTCCGTCCGCTCACCCGGTCGAACCTTCGGCCGAGTGTTCGGCCGTCGGCCGGCTCCATCCCCTGGCGAACCGTCAGGCATCTCGCCCGGCCGCCGCCGCTCAAGCCGCTCCCCCGCGCCGGCCCCCCGCAGCCGCTCCGCGAACCGGGTCAGCTCGGCGTACTGCTCCGCGAGGCTCGCGGGCGCGTCGCCCACGGGATCCTTGAAGTAGAAGCCCAGTGCGCCCAGCGGGCCGGACAGGCCCGCCTCGTGGGCACGGGCGGCCAGCCGGGCCAGGTCCAGCACGAGCGGGGCGGCCAGTGCGGAGTCGCAGCCCTGCCAGATGGTCTGGAGGATCATGCGGGAGCCGAGGAAACCGTCGAAGGCGATGTGGTCCCAGGCCGTCTTCCAGTCGCCGAGCGCGGGGACGTCGTCGATGTGGACCTCGCCCTCGGGAATGGTGCCGAGGGTGTCGGCGAGGACGCGCTCCTTGCCGGCGTTCTTCGCCGCCGCGGCGGCCGGGTCGGCGAGGGCGGCGCCGTCCCCGCCGCCGAGGAGGTTGGTGCCGGACCAGGCGCGGACCGTGAGGGCGCGCAGGGCGAACATCGGGCCCAGCACCGAGCGCAGCAGGGTCTGGCCGGTCTTGCCGTCGCGGCCCGCGTACGGCAGGCCGCTCGCCGCCGCGGCCTCGGTCAGTGCCGGATGGTGCAGTCCGGTGGAGGGGGTGAAGTTGACGTACGGGCAGCCGGCGCGCAGGGCCGCCGCCGCGTACAGCGAGCTGGGCGGCAGGGCGCCGCCGGTGGCCGCGGGCTCGGTGGAGGCGACGTTGACCACGACGGCCCGGGCCAGTTCCGCGCGCCGTACGAAGTCGCGGATGTCCGCGGCGAAGGCGGTGATCAGCGCCTCCTCGTCACGGGTGTCGCCGGGCTGCGGGCCGCCGGGGCGGATCTCGCGGTCGGCGGCGGCCAGTTCGGCGTGGACGGCGGCGGGCAGGCCGGGCGGCAGCACGCCTCCGGCGGCGAGGGCCTCCGCCCGTTTGGGCAGCGGGCAGACGAGGGTGTCGTGGCCGCCGAAGACGAGGGACGGCAGCGGCGGCAGTCCGGTGCCGGCGAAGACGGGTGTCTCCGTGACCAGGCCGGCCGGCGGGTGCAGTCCGGCGGTCACGGCGGCGCAGCCCGCCACCACGGTCGTGGCGACGGAGCCCCGCGCTCCGACCAGCCACACACCGGTACGCGGAGCCGAAGGGGAAGGTGGAAGGGAGGGGGAAGGAGAGGGGGAAGGGGACGCGGACATGGGCAGCCTCCTTGTCACACGCGTCGTGGATGACCCCGGGGAAGACCGGGGGTGGCGGCGGGCGGGAGTCCGGCGTCCCCCGCCCGCCGCCGCTCAGTCGCCCCGCGCGGCGGTCAGGGCAGTTCCTTGATCCTGATGTCGCGGAAGGACACCTGGTCCTCGGCACCGTGGTTCTGGACGCCGATGTGTCCGTCCGCCAGGCTCCGGGCCGGATCGGTGTTGGTGTAGTCGTTGATCTGCACGCCGTTGAGCCAGACGCGGAGCCGCTCGCCCTCCACGCGGATCTCGTACGTGTTCCACTCCCCCGGCGGGTTCAGCGCGCGGTCGCGCTTCTTCAGGTCGGCGGAGCGGAAGCCGTAGACGGACCCGGTGGTGCGCTCGGGCACGTCGGTGGCGTCGATCTGGATCTCGTAGCCGTTGTTCACCGCCGACCAGGGGTCGTCGGAGGGCGGGAAGCCCACGAACACACCCGAGTTGTCGTCACCGGCGGCCCCGTCCGTCCGCCAGTCCAGCTTCAGCGAGTACGACCGGAAGCCACGCTCTGCGTACCAGAGCATGCCCATGCCACCCGAGGAGGTGAGCGTGCCGTCCTCGCTCGGTGTGAACGAGCCGGGGCCCGCCTGCTTCCAGCCGTCCAGGGAGGTGCCGTCGAAGAGCGGCCGGTAGCCGTTCTCCGGGCGGCAGTCGGCCTGGGCGTCGCCGATGGCCCAGCGGATGCCGCCCAGCAGGTGCTCGCGGAAGGCCGGTTCGGCGTAGGACTCCTTGGTGTGGCCGCCGCCGGTGTAGAAGGCGCGGCCGCCCTGGTAGGTCTGGCACCAGGCGATCGGATGGTCGCCGTGCATGGTGCCGCCGGTGTACGACGACTCGTCGAGCGAGGCGAGTACGTGGGCCCGCTCCCGGGGGTTGGAGCGGTAGTCGTACCACTCGTCGGTGCGCTCCCAGGTGCGCGCCAGGTGGGCGGTCGCCGGGTGGGCGCGGTTCTCGACGGCCACGGTGGCCGGCTGGATCGCCGGGTGCGACCGGAAGTAGGCGCCGGCCAGGCCGCCGTAGAACTCCCAGTCGTACTCGGTGTCGGCCGCGGCGTGTACGCCGACGTAGGCGCCGCCGCTCCGGATGTAGCCCTCGAAGGCGCGCTGCTGCGCCGCGTCGAGGACGTCGCCCGTGGTGGACATGAAGACGACCGCGTCGTAGCGCCGCAGGTTGCGCGGGGTGAACATGCCCGCGTCCTCGGTGGCGTCCACCCGGAAGCCGCCCGTCCGGCCGAGCTCCCGGATCGCGGCGATGCCCTCGGGGATCGAGTCGTGGCGGAAGCCGGCCGTCTTGGAGAAGACCAGCACCCGCTTGCCGTCGTTCTTCCCGCCGCCGTCGTCCGCCTGCGAGGCGGCCGTGCCCGACACGGTGCCGAGCAGCAGGGCGGCACCCACGGCGGCGGTCGTCACGCGTCCGGTCGCGCGCATGGCGTCCCCTCCTCTCAGCCGGTGGTGAAGGTGAAGTCGTCCACGTCGAACAGGGCGCCCGTGCCGCTTCCCTTGAAGACCAGGAAGAGCTCGGTGGTCCCGCGCGGTGCCCGGGACAGGCCGGCCTCGACGTCCTGGAAGGTCTCCCAGCCGCCGGTGACCGGCACGACCGCCTTGCCGAGCAGGGTGCCCCGGGCCGACCCGGCACGGATCTCCAGGGTGCCGCCGGCACCGCCGGAGGAGACGCGGGCCGTGACCTTCTCGGCGTTGCTCAGGACGTACGGCGTGAAGGAGATCCAGTCGCCGTTGTGGACGTCGCCGACGGTCTTGCCGCCGTGCGCGGTGTCCTTGGTGATCACCGAGACGCCCGAGGAGTCGCCGAAGTGCTCGGCCTGGCGGCGCTTGGGCTGGGTGACGTTCTGGTCGTGGGTGGTCAGCGGGGCCTGGCCGCCTCCGCCGTTGTCGGTGTACTCGGCGTCGAAGACGCCGAAGATGTTGGCGTTCTCGTCGTGGCCGCCGTCGGCGCTGGTCTGGATGGTGCCGGCGCAGCCGTTGGCCGAGGTGAGCGGGTGGCCGTGGGTGTCGTGGCCGAGGATGAAGCTGACCTTGACCTTGGAGCAGTCGATGGAGCGGCCGTCCTCGGCGTCGGTGACCCGCACCTTGAACGGGACGGCGTCACCGAAGCTGAACAGCTGGCCGTCCCTGGGCAGGTCCAGCGTCACCTCGGGCGCGGTGTTGCCGACGACGATCCGCACGCTGGCGCTGCCGGTGCGGCCGGAGGGGTCCGTCGCCGTCACCGTCGCGGTGTAGGTGCCGTTCTTCCGGTACCGGTGCGTCGGGGCGGCCTGGGTGGAGGTGGAGCCGTCGCCGAAGTCCCAGCGGTAGGTGAGGGCGTCGCCGTCCTGGTCGGTGGTGCCCGCGGAGGAGAAGCTCACCCGCAGCGGGGCCTGGCCGGAGGTCCTGCTCGCGGCGGCCTGGGCGACCGGCGAGTGGCCGTCGGTGGCGTTCTCGATGCGGTACAGGGCGGAGTGCTCGTCACCGCCGAACCAGGACAGGCCGTAGTCGAGGACGTAGAGCGCCCCGTCGGGCCCGAACTCCATGTCCATCACCTGGGTGCCGGACCAGGGCACGTCGTTGATCGACCGCACGGTGCCGTCGGCGTCGCTGGTGATCCGCTTGATCCAGCGCCGTCCGAACTCCCCGACGAAGAGGTCCCCGTCGTACGCCTCGGGGAACTTCACCGGCGAGTCGAGGTCAGGGTCGTAGTGGTAGACGGGGCCGCCCGCCGGGGACTCGGAGCCGTCGCCGAACTCGGGCACGGACGGTCCGTCGTACGGTATCCAGGCCGGCTGGGCCGGGGGCAGCTCCGTCAGGCCGGTGTTGTGCGGGGAGTCGTTCCTCGGGGCGGCGCAGTCGAAGGGCTCGCCGGAGGCGCCGGTGGCGAAGTCGTAGTCGATGTAGGCGTCGTTGTCACCGGTGCAGTACGGCCAGCCGAAGTTGCCGGGGCCGGTGACGCGGGCGAACTCGACCTGGCCGGCCGGGCCGCGGCCGGGGTCGGCGGCGCCGGCGTCGGGGCCGTAGTCGCCGACGTAGAGGATGCCGGTCTCCTTGTCGACGTTGAACCGGAACGGGTTGCGCAGGCCCATCGCGTAGATCTCGGGCCGTGTCTTGTCGGTTCCGGGCGGGAAGAGGTTGCCCTCGGGGATGGCGTAGGACCCGTCCTCGTTGACCTTGATGCGCAGGATCTTGCCGCGCAGGTCGTTGGTGTTGCCGGCGGTGCGCTGGGCGTCGAAGGCCGGGTTGCGGTTCGCGCGTTCGTCGATCGGGGTGTAGCCGTCCGACTGGAACGGGTTGGAGTCGTCACCGGTCGACAGGTACAGGTTGCCCTGCGCGTCGAAGTCGATGTCGCCGCCGACGTGGCAGCACATGCCGCGGGTGGTCGGCACGTCGAGGATCTTCTTCTCGCTGGCGGTGTCGAGGGTGCCGTCCTCCTTCAGCACGAACCGGGAGAGCCGGTTGACGCCCTCGTAGGGCGCGAAGTCGGCGGCGGTACCGGTCTCCGGGGCGTCCCCCGCCGGGGTGTTCATCGGCGGCGCGTAGTAGAGGTAGATGTAACGATTCTGCGCGAAGCCGGGGTCGACGCCGACGCCTTGCAGGCCCTCCTCGTCGTGGGAGTACACGTCGAGCTTGCCCGCGAGCCTGGTGTCGCCCGCCGCGTCGGTGAGGCGCAGTTCGCCGTCGCGTGAGGTGTGCAGGACCGAGCGGTCCGGCAGGACGGCCAGCGACATGGGCTCGCCGACCTCCGGCTCGCCCTTGGCGAGGGTGACCTGCTGGAAGTCCTCGGCGGCCGGAGCGGCCGCGGGGGCGGCGCCCGCCTGCGGTGCGGCGAGGGTGAGGGAGGCGCCCGCCAGCAGGGCTCCGGTCAGCAGCGCTACGGCCTGCCGGAACGGACGCCGTCCGCGGGCGCCGGTTCTGCCGGTGCCGGTGGTGCGATCGGTGCGATCGATGGGGTCGGTGCGGTCGTTCCCGTGCACTGATGCCTCCAGGAAGGGGCCGGTCGTACGGGTGGGGTGCGGATGCGCCGGGGTGCGCCGTCACCCCGGGAAGCGGTGCGCGGTGGTCAGTTGCCGAACGCCGCGTCGAAGGAGGCCGACGGCGCCTCGAAGTCGTAGGTCCTCAGGCGGGCCAGCGCCTCGGGGGCGCCCTGGAGCCGGTCCATGCCCGCGTCCTCCCACTCCACCGAGACCGGGCCCCGGTAGTCGATGGCGCGCAGCATCCGGAACACGTCCTCCCAGGGGACGTCGCCGTGGCCGGCCGAGACGAAGTCCCAGCCGCGGCGCGGGTCGCCCCACGGCAGGTGGGAGCCGAGGCGGCCGTTGCGTCCGTCGAGGCGCTTGCGGGCCTCTTTGCAGTCGACGTGGTAGATCCGGTCGCGGAAGTCCCACAGGAAGCCGACCGGGTCGAGGTCCTGCCACACGAAGTGGGAGGGGTCGAAGTTGAGGCCGAAGGCCGGGCGGTGGCCCACGGCCTCCAGCGCGCGCTGGGTGGTCCAGTAGTCGTAGGCGATCTCGCTGGGGTGGACCTCGTGGGCGAACCGCACGCCCTCGGCGTCGAAGACGTCCAGGATCGGGTTCCAGCGGTCGGCGAAGTCCTGGTAACCGCGTTCGATCATCGACTCGGGAACAGGCGGGAACATCGCGACCAGATGCCAGATCGCGGAACCGGTGAAGCCGATGACGGTGTCGACACCGAGCGCGGCGGCGGCCCGCGCGGTGTCCTTCAGCTCGGCGGCGGCACGCTGCCGCACGCCCTCGGGCTCGCCGTCGCCCCAGATGCGGGCGGGCAGGATCGCCTGGTGGCGTTCGTCGATGATGGCGTCGCAGACGGCCTGGCCGACGAGGTGGTTGGAGACGGCCCAGCACTTCAGGCCGTACTTGTCGAGGAGCTGGTGGCGGCCCGCGACGTACGACGGGTCGGCGAGCGCCTTGTCGACCTCGAAGTGGTCGCCCCAGCAGGCCAGTTCCAGTCCGTCGTAGCCGAAGTCGCGGGCCAGGCGGCAGACCTCCTCCAGCGGCAGGTCCGCCCATTGACCGGTGAACAGCGTGAAGTTGCGCGGCATCCGTATCCGTCTCCTCTGTGTGGTGTGGCGCCGACCGGCTCCCTCTGGTTCCCTCCGCCTTCTCCGCCTTCTCCGCCTTCGCTCCTCCTCCGTCGTTCTCTGTCTTCCCTGCCTTCTCCGCCTTCACTGTCCTCTCAGACCGCGATCGGCGTGTAGACCGAGTTCTTCCGGGCGCTCTCCTCCACCGCCGCCAGCACGCGCTGGACCTGGAGACCGTCGGCGAAGGACGGCTCGGGCTGCCGGCCCTCGGCGATGGCGTGCACCAGGTCCCGGGCCTGGTGGACGAAGGTGTGCTCATAGCCGAGGCCGTGGCCCGGCGGCCACCAGCCGTCCAGGTAGGGGTGGTCGGACTCGGTGACGAGGATGCGGCGGAACCCGGCGTGCGTCCCGGGCTCCGTACCGTCGTGGTACGACAGCTCGTTCAGGCGCTCCAGGTCGAAGGCGAGGGAGCCGCGTTCGCCGTTGAGTTCGATGCGCAGGGCGTTCTTGCGGCCGGTGGCGTACCGGGTGGCCTCGAAGGAGGCGAGGGCCCCGGACGGGAAACGGCCGGTGAACAGGGCGGCGTCGTCGACGGTGACCTCCCCGGTGCCGCCGTCGGCCCGGTCGGCGGACAGGCCCTGGGCGGTGCGGCCGGGCAGCGGGCGCTCCCGCACGAAGGTCTCGGTGAGGCCCGAGACGCCCGCGAGGTGCTCGCCGGCCAGGTACTGGGCGAGGTCGACGATGTGTGCCCCGAGGTCGCCGAGCGAGCCGGAACCGGCGTGCTCCTTGCGCAGCCGCCAGGTCAGCGGCGCGGCGGGGTCGACCAGCCAGTCCTGGAGGTACGTCACCCGCACGTGCCGCAGCCTGCCGATACGGCCCTCGGCGACCATGCGCCGGGCCAGCGAGGTGGCCGGGACCCGGCGGTAGTTGAAGCCCACCATCGCCAACTGCCCGCGCGCGTCGGCCTCCTGAGCGGCCCGCACCATGGCCTCGGCCTCCTCGACGGTGTTCGCGAGGGGCTTCTCGCACAGCACGTGCTTGCCGGCGGCGAGGGCCGCCAGCGCGATCTCGGCGTGGCTGTCGCCCGGGGTGCAGATGTCGACGAGGTCGATGTCGTCCCGCTCGACCAGCGCGCGCCAGTCGGTCTCGGCGGACGCCCAGCCGTGCCGGTCGGCGGCGGCGCGGACGGCGGCGGCGTCACGGCCGCAGACGGCGGCCAGTTCGGGGCGCAGCGGCAGGTCGAAGACGCGGCCCGCGGTGCGCCAGCCCTGGGAGTGGGCGGCGCCCATGAAGGCGTAGCCGACCATGCCCACGCGCAGCGGCGGCCTGGCGGAGCCGGTCGCGGCCGCCGGGGCGGGAACGGAGGCGGTGGCGGTTCCCAGGGCCGCGCCACCGGCGCCGGCCGCGGGGGCGAACGCCGCCTCGACGGCCCCGCCACCGGCCGCCGGTGCGGCGACGGCCGCCGGGGCAGCGGCGCCCGCCGCCGAGGCGAAAGCCGCCCCCGTGCTGTGGCCCGTGGCCCCGGTCCCGGCGGCTGCTGCCTCCGCCTCGACCCCGTCGGGCTGCTGCGGCTGTCCCATGCGGATGTCCTCCTCGTGTCGTGGCGCGGTGGGGGGTGGGCCCGCCCGGTGCGGCCGCCCGGCGGACCCGGCCGGTGGGCACGCGGGTTCGCGCGTCCCACCGGCGGCGGGCCGCCGGCGGCGCCCTCCCGGCGGTCCCCTCCGGGCGGCCCCGCCCGATGGGCCGGTCAGGCCCGCGGGGCCGGGCTCCTCACTTGAAGCCGGTGGACATGTACTCGTCGACGTTCTCCTTGTCGACGACGGCCGAGTACAAGGTGATCGACGACGGGATCTCGTGCTCGGCCAGGCCGCTGACGCCCTTGCCCTGGCCGAGGGCGCGGGCGAGGTCGATCGCGGAGGCGGCCATGGTCGGCGGATACAGCACGGTCGCCTTCAGCACGCCGTCGTCCCGCTTGATGGCCTGGAAGGCGGAGAGCGCGCCCGCGCCGCCGACCATCAGGAAGTCATCGCGGCCGGCCTGCTCGATGGCGCGCAGGGCCCCGACGCCCTGGTCGTCGTCGTGGTTCCACAGCGCGTCGAACGCCGACTGCGCCTGGAGCAGCTGGGCCATCTTGGCCTGCCCGGACTCGACGGTGAAGTCCGCGGCCTGGCGGGCCACCTTCTTGATGTTGGGGTAGTTCTTCAGTGCGTCGTCGAAGCCCTGGGTGCGCTGCCGGGTCAGTTCGAGGTTGTCCAGACCGGCCAGTTCGACGACCCGGGCGTCCGGCTTGTCCTTCAGCTTCTCGCCGATGTAGTGGCCGGCGTTCAGGCCCATGCCGTAGTTGTCGCCGCCGACCCAGCAGCGGTAGGCCTGCGGGGTGTTGAAGACCCGGTCGAGGTTGACGACGGGGATGCCGGCCCGCATCGCCTTCAGCCCGACCTGGGTGAGCGCCTTGCCGTCGGCGGGCAGCACCACCAGGACGTCGACCTTCTTGTTGATGAGGGTCTCGATCTGCCCGATCTGCTGGGCGGTGTCGTTGGAGCCCTCGGTGACCTCCAGAGTGACGTCGGAGTACTTCCCGGCCCTCTTCTTGGCCTGGTCGTTGATGGCGTTGAGCCAGCCGTGGTCGGCGAGCGGGCCCGCGTAGCCGATGGTGACCGGCTTGCCGGGCTTGTCGTCGGCCGGCCGGGTGTCCGCGGCCGGCTCCCCGTCGCCGGGGTCGTCGGGCTCGTTGCTGGTGCAGCCGGTGAGGACGGCACCGGCGGAGACGGCGGCGGCCCCGAAGAGCAGTCCTCTGCGGCTGGTGAAAGGCGACGGCTCTGGCATGGCGGTGAACCCTTTCGTCAAGTCGTGCTCGCGGTACGGCGCTGGACCAGCACGGCGGCGACGATGATCGCGCCCTTGGCGATCTGCTGGACGTCGCTCTGCAAGTTGTTCAGGGCGAAGATGTTGGTGATCGTGGTGAAGATCAGGACGCCGAGCACGGAGCCGACGATGGTGCCGCGGCCTCCGCTCAGCAGGGTTCCGCCGATGATCGCGGCGGCGATGGCGTCGAGTTCGTAGAGGTTGCCGTTGGTGTTCTGGCCGGAGCCGGACAGGACGATCAGCAGGAAGGCGGCGATGCCGCAGCACAGCCCGGACAGCAGGTAGAGGTACAGCCGCTGGCGGCGTACGTCGATGCCGGCGAGCCGGGCCGCCTCCGCGTTGCCGCCGACCGCGACCGTGCGGCGGCCGAAGGTGGTGCGGTTGAGCAGCAGCCAGCCGGCGACGGTGACGACGGCGAAGACCAGCACCAGGGGCGGGACGCCGAGGACGTACGCGTCGCGTTCGCCGAGGTCGAGGACGCCCTCTACGGTGACGATCTGGGTCTTGCCGTCGGTGATCTGGAGGGCGAGACCGCGCGCCGAGGCGAACATGGCGAGTGTGGCGATGAACGGGACCATCGCTCCGTAGGCGACGAGCACACCGTTGACCAGGCCGCAGCCCACTCCGACGACGATCGCGGTGAAGAGGATGCCGCCGAAGCCGTACTCCTGGGTGGCCACCGTGGTCGCCCACACCGAGGCGAGCGCGACGATGGCGCCGACCGACAGGTCGATGCCGCCGGAGACGATGACGAAGGTCATGCCGACGGTGACGACACCGATCACGGACGCCTGGGTGAGGACGAGTTGCAGGTTGCGGGTGTCGAGGAACTCGTCGGGTCTGGTGATGCCGCCGATGAGGACCAGGACGGCGAGCACGCCGAGCAGGGACAGGGTGCGCAGGTCGGCCCGGCCCAGCGGGCCCCGCCGGGCGGGCGGGCCGTCCACCGCCGCCGCTTCGCCGGTGCCGCCCCGTGGCGGGGACACGTGCTGCGTCATGACGCCGGGGTTCCTTCCATCACGAGGTCGAGTACGCGGTGTTCGTCGAGTTCGCGGGCGGGCGCCTCGTGCACGACGCGGCCCTCGCGCAGCACCAGCACCCGGTCGGCGAGGCCGAGAACCTCGGGCACCTCGCTGGAGACCAGCAGCACGGCGAGGCCCTCGTCGGCCAGGCGCCGGATGACGGCGTACAGTTCGGCGCGCGCGCCCACGTCGACGCCGCGGGTGGGTTCGTCGAGCAGCAGCACCCGGCAGCCGCGCAGCAGCCAGCGGGCCAGGACGGCTTTTTGCTGGTTGCCGCCGGACAGGGTGCGCACCGGCACGGCAGGGTTGTCGGGCCTGAGCGACAGTTCGCGGGTGGCGGCCCGGGCGGCGCCCCGTTCGGCGCCCCGGTCGATCCAGCCGCCGCGCGAGAAGCGGGGCAGGGAGGAGACGGACACGTTGCGGGTGACGGACTCCAGCATCAGCAGGGCCTGGGCCTTGCGTTCCTCGGGGGCGAGTCCGAGTCCGGCGCGGACGGCCGCCCGTACGCTGCCGGGGCGCAGCGGCCGTCCGTCGACGAGCACCCGGCCGGCGGCGGGCCGGCGCGCGCCGTAGATCGTCTCCAGGATCTCCGAGCGGCCGGAGCCGACGAGTCCGGCGAGCCCGAGGATCTCCCCGGGGCGGACCTCCAGGTCGAGGGGGGCGAACTCGCCGTCGCGGGCCAGCCCCCGCACCTGGAGCACCGGGTCCCCGCCGGGCGCCGTCGCCGGCCGCTCGGGGAAGACGTACGCCACGTTCCGGCCCGTCATCAGCGAGACCACCTCGCTGGTCGGTGTGGTCTTCGCGGGCAGCCCGCCCGCGACGGCCCGGCCGTCCTTGAGCACGGTGACCCGGTCGCCGATGCGGCGGATCTCCTCCAGGCGGTGCGAGATGTAGACGACGGCGACGCCGTCGGCGGTGAGGTCGGCGACGATGCGGAAGAGGTTGTCGACCTCCTCCGGGTCGAGCGCGGCGGACGGCTCGTCCATCACGATCAGCCGGACGTCGTGGGAGAGTGCCCGGGCCATCGACACGATCTGCTGCTGCGCCGCCGGCAGTGCCCCGACCAGGCACGCCGGGTCGATCTCGGGGTGGCCGAGCCGTTTGAGCAGCGCGGCCGTCGAGGCGCGGGCCGCCTTGCCGCGGACGACGAACCCGGCGGTGGTCGGCTCGTGGCCGAGGTGGACGTTCTCGGCCACGGACAGGTGCTCCACCAGGTCGAGCTCCTGGTAGATGGTGGCGATGCCCAGGCGCGTGGCGGTGACCGGCGAGCGCAGCGTGACCTCCTCGCCGCGCCAGCGGATGGTGCCGGTGTCGGGCTGGTGCGCGCCGGCCAGGACCTTGATGAGAGTGGACTTCCCGGCGCCGTTCTGGCCGAGCAGGCAGTGCACCTCCCCGGCCTGGACGTCGAGGTCGACACCGTCGAGGGCCCGGACGCCGGGGAAGGACTTGGTGATGCCGGACATGCTGAGCAGCGGTGGTTCTGGTGCCATGTGAGGTCCCCTCGGCGGGCGTGGTGCGGGCCGGTGTCAGGACGGAGCGGAACAGGCAGAGCAGAGCGGGCGGGACAGAACGGAACGGAACAGCGGAGCAGAGGCAGGACAGGACAGGGCAGAGCGGGGAGTGCGGCGCGCTGTGCTGGTGACGCGGTGCTGCCGGGCCGGTTACGCGGGCGAGAACAGGTGATCGCTGATGAGGCGGGCTCCGCCGATGACTCCGGCGGTGGGGCCCAGCTCGCCGAGGACGATGGGCAGATTGCCGGTCGCCAGGGGCAGCGACTGGCGGTAGACCTGGGTGCGGATCGCGGCGAGCAGGGTGTGGCCGAGGCCGGTCACCCCGCCCCCGATCACCACCAGGCCCGGATTGAAGAAGCTGACCAGGCCGGCGATGACCTGACCGGTGCGGGTGCCGCCCTCCCGGATCAGGTCCAGGGCGGTGGCGTCGCCCGCGGCGGCCGCGGCGGCGACGTCGGCGGCGCTGAGGGCCCCGTTCCCCTCCAGCCGGGCGGCCAGCTCCGGGGAGAGTCCCTGCTGGGCGGCGTCCGTCGCGTCGCGGGCGAGCGCCGCGCCGCTGAAGTGGGCCTCCAGGCAGCCCCGGTTGCCGCAGGCGCAGGGGCGGCCGTCGGGCACCGCCTGGATGTGCCCGATGTCGCCCGCACTGCCCGTCGTACCGCGGTGGACGCCGCCGCCGACGACGATGCCGCAGCCGATGCCGGTGCCGATCTTGACGCAGAGGAAGTCGGCGACGGTGCGGGCGACGCCCGCGTGCTGCTCCCCCAGCGCCATGAGGTTCACGTCGTTGTCGACCATGACCGGGCAGCCGAGTTCCTGGCTGAGCGCCTCCCGCACGGGGAAGCCGTCCCAGCCCGGCATGATCGGCGGAGCCACCGGGACGCCCTCGGGGAAGCGGACGGGTCCGGGGACGCCGATGCCGGCGCCGTCGAAGCCCTCCGCGAGCCCCGAAGCCCTCAGCTTCGCGGCCATGGACAGTACTTGCTCGAAGACCGCGACCGGTCCCTCGCGGACGTCCATGGGCTGGTTGATGTGGCCGAGGATCTCCAGTTCGGCGTTGGTGACGGCGACGTCGACCGAGGTCGCGCCGATGTCGACGCCGAGGAAGCGCAGACCGGGGTTGAGCCGGATGTTGTGGGAGCGGCGCCCGCCGCGCGAGGCGGCGAGACCGTCGGCCACGACCAGCCCCGTCTCCAGCAGCCGGTCCACCTCCACGGCCAGCTTGGACCGCGAGAGGTCGACCTGATCGCCCAGCTGGGCACGGGAATTGGGTCCGCCGTCACGCAACAGCCTCAGCAGCCGGGCCTGGTGGGCGTTGGCGGGTCGCGCGGTCATGCGTCTCACGAGCCCCTCCCCGCCTCAATGGCCTGTGCGCACCGGTTTCCGGCCACCTCCCGTGGCCTGCTTTCGGAGGGGAACGTAGCAGCGGCTGCCGGTGGTGGGAAGAAGTCGCGCACGAATTGCCGTCAACTTTCGCCACTGAGTGGACAAAGGGCGGCGGGGTGCCACCCCGTCACGGGCGCGGCTCGGGGGCGAGGCCACGGGTGCGGCCCGGGGCGGGAGGCGCGGGTGCGCGGCGGGCCGTGGCCGGGGGAAATCCGCTTGGCGAACGCCGCGGCCGTGTGCCATCGTCGCGCGGTGTCGTCCTCACGATCGAAGCTGGTGACGTGGCAGTGGGACCTGACGTGGTCGCTCTTCGAGTACCACGCGGAACGCATGGAGGCGGCGGACTTCCTGTGGGAGCCGGCCCCGCTGTGCTGGACCATGCGGCGTCAGGCCGCGGGAGGGTGGGTGCCGGACTGGGCGGACACCGAGCCCGATCCCGTCCCGGTGCCCACCGTCGGCTGGCTGACCTGGCACATCGGCTGGTGGCTGAGCGTGGCCGCCGACCATGTGGCGGGCCGGACGCCGCGTGACCGCTCCGCGATCGTCTGGCCGGGTCCCGGCGACCCGGCCCTCGCCTGGCTGCGCGGCCTGCGCGAGGAGTGGTCCGGCGCGGTGGCGGGTCTCACCGAGGCGGACCTCGACCGCACCGCGCCCTTTCCCTGGGCCCACGATCCGGAGCACACCGTCGCCCACATGCTGGCCTGGGTGAACGCCGAACTGATGAAGAACGTGGCCGAGATCGGCCAGCTGCGCCTGCTGAGGGCCGCGTCCGCACGCTGAGGCCGCGGGGCCCGCCGAGCCGTGCCGGGCACGCCCGGTCCCGCGTACCGCTCAGCGTCCCCGGGTCCGCGTCAGGACCGCGCGCGCTCGTGGTACGAGCGCCGGGTGTGCTCCGTGTGCTCCCGCATCAGGTGCGTCGCGCGCCGCTCGTCCCGGTCGGCGATCGCCGCGATCAGCTCCCGGTGCTCGATCCAGGACTGCCGGCCGCGCTGCCGGGCGACGGGCGTGTAGTACCAGCGCACCCGGCGGTCGACCTGCCGCGCGAGTTCGGCGAGGACCGCGTTGCCGGCCAGTTCCATGATCTTGGCGTGGAAGCGGGCGTTCAGGGCCACGGCGCCGTCCACGTCGTCTGCGGCCACCGCCCGCTCGCCCTCGGCGCACAGCTCCTCCAGGCCGGCGACGCCCGCGTCGTCCGCGCCGGCGGCGGCGAGCCGGGCGGCCTCGGCCTCCAGCAGCGTACGGACCGTCAGCAGCTGGTCGGCCTCCTCCTCCGTGGGCTCGTGCACGAACGCCCCCTGGGCGGGCCGGAGGTCGATCCACCCCTCGGTGTTCAGCCGTTGCAGCGCCTCGCGGACGGGCTGGCGGGACACACCGAGGTGGCCGGCGAGTTCGCTCTCCACCAGATGCTGGCCGGGCCGCAGGGCGCGGGTGGTGATGAGTTCGAGCAGCGCTTCGTAGACGCGGTCCCGCAGCGGGCCGGGGCGTTCGAGCCTGGGTACCGCCCCCTGGGGCAGTCCTGTCGACAACATCGCGGTCCCCTCCTGGGCAGGGCCGTGCGCGGCAGCGACAGCCGACTGACAGTAAAGAAATCCTAAATTGTCGTTCGTCTACAGTCTACGGTCGCGCCGCGCCTGCCTCCGGCTGGCCGCGGGGGCCGGGAGGGCGCGCCACCGCCCGTCACGGGCACCCGGGGAGCCGGGACGGGTCCGTGGCGCCCGGCCGGCGTTCACCGCCCGCTCAGGGGCAGCGGACGACCTGTCCGGCGTACGACAGGTTGCCGCCGAAGCCGAAGAGCAGCACCGGGTCTCCGGAGGTGATCTCGCCCCGTTCGACCAGCTTGGACAGGGCGAGCGGGATGCTGGCCGCGGAGGTGTTGCCCGACTCGGTCACGTCCCGGGCGACGACGGCGTTGACCGCGCCGAGCTTGCGGGCGAGGGGCTCGACGATGCGCAGGTTCGCCTGGTGCAGCACGACCGCGGCGAGGTCCTCGGGCGCCAGTCCCGACAGCTCGCAGGCCCGGCGGGCCAGGGTCGGCAGCCGGGTGGTGGCCCAGCGGTAGACGGCCTGCCCCTCCTGGGCGAACCGCGGCGGCGTCCCCTCGATGCGCACGGCCCGGCCCATCTCCGGCACCGACCCCCACAGCACGGGGCCGATCCCGGGCTCCCGCCCGTCCGGGCAGGGTTCGACGACGGCGGCGCCCGCGCCGTCGCCGACGAGCACGCAGGTGCTGCGGTCGGTCCAGTCGGTCACGTCGGACATCTTGTCGGCGCCGATCACCAGGGCGCGGCGCGCGGCCCCCGCGCGGACGGCGTGGTCGGCGGTGGCCAGGGCGTGGGTGAATCCCGCGCAGACGACGTTGACGTCCAGCACGGCGGGCTGCGGCATGCCGAGCCGGGCCGCGACGCGGGCGGCGGTGTTCGGGGAACGGTCGACGGCGGTGGACGTGGCGACCAGCACGAGGTCCACGTCGGCGGGTGCCAGTCCGGCCGCGGCGAGCGCCTTCCCGGCGGCGTGCGCGGCCAGCTCGTCCACCGGCTCGTCGGGGCCCGCGATCCGGCGGGTGCGGATGCCCACCCGGCTGCGGATCCACGCGTCGCTGGTGTCGACCAGGCCCGCCAGCTCCTCGTTGGTGAGCACCCTGGCGGGCTGGTAATGGCCGACGGCGGCGATGCGCGAGCCGTTCATGGGCGAGTCCCCCTCGTTGCCTCGGTAGCGGGATTCATCAGTCTGATGAGTGACTCACGGGTAGGGCGGCAGGTGAACCGACAGGAATAGGACGCCCCGGTTGTCGGCTTCCGTCAGGCCCTCGGACGCCCGACCAATCCCCGCCCTCGGCGGGGCGCCCGGGACGCTTCCCGGCGGACCCGGACGACCGCGGGGTGCGCGTACCGCCAGGTGGGCTGCCGCCCCACCCCGCACGTGCGGGACAATGAGACCGGGCCGCTTCGGCTACCGGCACGTACGGAGCCGGGGATGCGCCGGACCGGCCCCGGCAGCGACAACGGGACTGATGGGGACATGGGACGAGTCACGGAACGACGCAAGGTGATCCGGATCCGGGACGGCGCGGTCACCAGCCGTCCGGACACGCTCGTCGCCGAGGAGCCCCTGGAGATCCGGCTGAACGGCAAACCGCTGGCGATCACCATGCGCACCCCCGGTGACGACTTCGCGCTGGCGGCGGGCTTCCTGGTCAGCGAGGGCGTGCTCGCCGAGCGGGAGGACCTGCGGAACATCGTGTACTGCGCGGGCGCGTCGGCCGACGGGACCAACACGTACAACGTGGTGGACGTGCAGACGGCCCCCGGCGTCGCGCTCCCCGACATCACCCTGGAGCGCAACGTCTACACCACCTCCTCCTGCGGCCTGTGCGGCAAGGCGAGCCTGGACGCCGTACGGACGTCGGCCCGCTGGCCCATCGCCGACACTCCCCCGCTGCGCGTCGGACCGGGGCTGCTCGCGTCCCTGCCCGACCGGCTGCGCTCCGCCCAGCGGGTCTTCGACCGCACCGGCGGCCTGCACGCGGCGGCCCTGTTCGCCGAGGACGGCGAACTGCTGGACATACGGGAGGACGTGGGGCGGCACAACGCGGTCGACAAGCTGGTCGGCCGCGCCCTGCAGAGCGGGGACCTGCCGCTGTCCCGGACGATCCTGCTGGTCTCGGGCCGGGCCTCGTTCGAGCTGGCGCAGAAGGCGGTGATGGCGGGGGTGCCGGTGCTCGCGGCGGTCTCGGCGCCGTCCTCCCTGGCGGTCGACCTGGCCGCCGAGACGGGACTGACGCTGGTGGGCTTCCTGCGGGGCAGTTCCATGAACGTGTACGCGGGCGAGGACCGCGTCGTCCTGCGGGCCGCGGCCGCCCAGGGCTGACGGTTCCAGCCCCTCCCCGCGGGGCCCCCTGTCTCTTCCCCGGCCCCTGCGGATCGGGCGCCGGAACCGGAGCCGGGAGCCCGCCCGCGTCCGGTCCGACCCGGCAGGCGCCGGCCGGCGCGCGGGGAAGGCCGTCCTCGCGCCCTGAGCGCCACGCGGACGACACGCGCGCGGTCTTCTTTGGGGGACGCGCCGGCCCGGTCTAACGTCGGTCGGGCGCGCGTCGGACGCGGGACGTCCTGATGTCCGGACGACGATGCCTCGACCCACCCCCGGTCCCTCGACCAGCACCCCGAAGGGCAGGCCGCTCCGTGCCGGCACGACCGCGTATCCGTCCGCGTACCCGTCCGCGTACCCGTCTCGGGGCCACCCTCACCGCCCTGCTCGCCCTCGCCGCGACCGCCGCCTCCCCCGCCGAGTCCGGCGCCGTACTCGGTACCCGGGCACCGCTGTTCGAGGAACAGGTCCTCTTCAAGGCCGGCCGGGAACCGGGTTACGCCTGTTTCCGCATCCCGGCGATCGCGCGGACGACCGCCGGCACGCTCCTCGCCTTCGCCGAGGGCCGGGTCCTCGACTGCGGGGACGCGGGCGACATCGACATCGTCCTGCGACGCTCCACCGACGGCGGCCGGACCTGGGGCCCGCTGGAGGTGGTCAACGACGGCGGCGGCGACACCCACGGCAACCCGGTCCCGCTCGTGGACCGGGACACCGGCCGCGTCCTGCTCGCCGAGACGTACAACACCGGACGGACCGACACGGCCGGCTGCCCGGCGCCCTGCGACCGCCGGCCCCGTCTCCAGTACAGCGACGACGACGGCCGCACCTGGTCGGCGCCGCGCGACCTGAGCGGCGAGATCCTCCCCGCCCACTGGAACTCCTGGTACGCCACCGGCCCCGTGCACGGCGTCCAGCTCGCGCGCGGCGCGCACGCGGGGCGGCTGGTCTTCGGCGTCAACGCCGAGACCTGGGACGGCGGCCGGGTCACCGCCAACCACGCGGCGCTGGTCGTCAGCGACGACGGAGGGGAGACCTGGCGGATCGGCGCCACCGACAGCTGGCCGGTCCCCGCCGGCGGGCCCTTCCGGCAGAAGCCGTCCGAGCTGACCCTCGCCGAGCGGGCCGACGGCACCCTCCTGGTCAGCGGCCGGGAACAGGACGGCACCGACCTCGGCCACCGCACCCAGACGGTCAGCCGGGACGGCGGCGACACGTTCGCCGCGCCCTTCCGGGCCCTGCCCGGCTTCTACACCCCCCAGGTGCAGGGTGCCCTGCTCCGCCTGGGCGACCGCCTGCTGCTGTCCGCCCCGGCCGACCCCGACCGCCGCCGCACGATGATGGTCCGCTCCTCCTACGACGGCGGCGCCACCTGGGAGAGCGTGGACCGGGGCACCGTCGTGACCCGGGACTGGTCCGGCTACTCCGACATGGTGCCCATCGACGACGAGGGCACCGTGGGGCTGCTGTACGAGGGCGGGGCCGTCGACGCCCGCGACGAGATCCGCTTCGCCCGCTTCACCGAGGACTGGCTGACCCCGCGCCGCGGCCCGGACCCGGTCACCCCGGACCTCGCGCCGGGCGCCCCGCCCGCGGCGGTCCTCGGCGGTGCCGCGGTCACGGACGGCGCGATCGGCGGCGCACTCGCCTTCGACGGCACCGACGACGCCGTACGCCTGCCGTACCGCGCCGCACTGCCCCTGGGCGCGAAGGACTTCACCGCGTCGCTGTGGTTCCGGTACACCGCGACCCGGGGAGAGCAGCCGCTGCTGTGGATGGGCGGGACCGGCACCGCCCAGCCCCAGGTGTGGCTGCGGGCCGAGCCCGCCCACGACCGCGTCCAGGGCCTGATCACCGCCCGCGACGGCCTGGCCGCCCCGCGGTCGGCGTACGTACGGGCCGCGGGCGCGCGCGACGACGGCCGCTGGCACCATCTGGTGCTGCGTCGCGGCGAGGGACGGCTGACCCTGTTCGCCGACGGCACGGCGCTCGGCACGGCGGCGGACGTACCCGGCTCGGTCAGCCGGAACGCGCCGTTCGGCGTGCACATCGGCCAGCGCGTGGACGGCCGGGCCTTCTTCACCGGGGCGATCGACGACGTGCGGGTCTGGGACCGGGCGCTGACCGACGGGGAGATCGCCGGGCTGGGCACGGCCGGGGCGCCGCCGGGCACCGTCCTGTCGCTGCCGCTGGACACGGTGCGCCCCGGCGGCTGACGTCCCGGTGTCCGCCGGCCCGGTGGCTGACCTCCCCGTGCCCGGGCGGCCCGGCGGCGCGGCTCAGCCGGACCGCGACCCGGTGCCGACGGCCGTACGCGGCCCCTTCGGGTTCCGCGCGGTGTGCTCCTCGTCGCCGTCGCGCGCCCGGCGCTTGGCGATCACCGCGCACACCATCAGCTGCATCTGGTGGAAGAGCATCAGCGGCAGCACCGCCAGCGAGGCGTGCGCGCCGAACAGGACGCTCGCCATGGGCAGACCGGCGGCGAGGGACTTCTTCGAGCCCGCGAACTGGATCGCTATGCGGTCCTCCCGCCCGAAGCCGAGCGCCCGGGCGCCGTACCAGGTCAGGGCGAGCATCACGGCGAGGAGGACGACCTCCACGGCCAGCAGCCCGGCCAGCCGGACCGGGCTCACCTGGTGCCAGACGCCCTGGACCACGCCCTCGCTGAACGCGGTGTAGACGACGAGCAGGATCGACCCGCGGTCGACGAGGCCGAGCCCCTTCTTGTGCCGGGTGACGAAGCCGCCGATCCAGCGCCGCAGCAGCTGGCCCGCGAGGAACGGCACCAGCAGCTGGAGGACGATCTCCAGCAGCGAGTCGGCGGAGAACCCGCCCCCGGCGCCGCCGAGCAGGGCGGCGGCCAGCAGCGGTGTGACGACGATGCCGGCCAGGGAGGAGAAGGAACCCGCGCAGATGGCGGCGGGCACGTTGCCGCGGGCGATGGAGGTGAAGGCGATCGAGGACTGGATGGTCGACGGGACCAGGGTGAGGAAGAGCAGGCCCTGGTAGAGGGGGTGCGTCAGGAAGACCGGGACCAGGCCGCGCGCCGCCAGCCCCAGCAGCGGGAAGACGACGAAGGTGCAGGCCAGCACGGTGACATGGAGCCGCCAGTGGCGCAGGCCGTCCAGCGCCTCGCGGGTGGAGAGCCGGGCCCCGTACAGGAAGAACAGGAACGCGATCGCCGCCGTGGAGACGCCGGAGACGGCGTCCGCCGCCGTGCCGCGCGCCGGCAGCAGCGCCGCGAGGCCCACCGTCCCGAGCAGCAGCACGATGTACGGGTCGACCGGTATCCAACGGGGCCATCGCAGGCGTTTCACGGTGCTCCACTTGCTCGCTGTCGGTTCTCGCCCCCGGCAGGACGGGAGGCGGCACGGGGGACGGCTCGGGGACACGGGTCCCCCCTTTCATCGTGCTCCTCCCCCCGGCGATCGGGAATCCCGCACACCGCTCTGACTGTCATCACGAACCGCGATGACAGGCGCTAACGTGGCCGTATGTACGACCCGTCCCACCTGCGCACCTTCCTGTCGGTGGCCCAGACCCTGAGCTTCACCCAGGCCGCCCGCCGGCTCGGGCTGCGCCAGTCGACCGTCAGCCAGCACGTACGGCGCCTGGAGGACGCCACCGGGCGGCAGCTGTTCACCCGCGACACCCACTCGGTCGAGCTGACGGAGGACGGTGAGGCGATGCTGGGCTTCGCGCGCCGGATCCTGGAGGTGCACGAGCAGGCGACGGCGTTCTTCACCGGCCCCCGGCTGCGCGGCCGGCTGCGGTTCGGGGCGTCGGAGGACTTCGTGCTGACCCGGCTGCCGGAGATCCTGGAGGGCTTCCGGCACGACCACCCCGAGGTCGAGCTGGAGCTGACGGTGGAGCTGTCCGGGATCCTGCACGAGCGGCTGGCCGCCGGGAAGCTGGATCTGGTGCTGGCCAAGCGGCGGGCCGAGGACCCGCGGGGCGAACTGGTCTGGCGCGACCGCCTGGTGTGGATCGGCGCGGAGCGGCTCCGCCTCGACCCCGACCGTCCCGTCCCGCTGATCGTCTACCCGCCGCCCGGCATCACCCGGGCGCTCGCCCTGGAGGCGTTGCAGCGGCACGGCCGCGCCTGGCGGGTGGCGTGCACCAGCGGCAGCCTCAACGGGCTGATCGCGGCGGCCCGGGCGGGACTCGGTGTGATGGCGCACTCCCGCGGGCTCGTTCCGCCCGGTCTGGTCCGGGTGCCGATGGGAAGGTCGGGCCTGCCGGAACTCGGCGCGGTCGACTTCGTCCTCCTCCACGGCCGCCACCGCCCCGCCGCCCAGAGCGCGGCGGACGCCCTGGCCACGGCCATCCTGACGGGCGGGCTGCCGAGGCCGCAGGGTACGGCCTCGGCGGTCGTGGCGGGAGGGCCGTGGCCCGCGCCCGGGCGGACCGGGCGTCCGCGCCCCGCGGAGGCCGGGAGCGGTCCGCGGACCGGTCCGCCGGGGTGACCCCCCGGGGCGCCCCTGGTGGGGTTCCGGCCGTCCTCCCGGCGCGGCGGGCCGGGCGCTCTTGACGGGCGAACGCGCAGCCCCCATGTTGGCGAGCACCCCGTCAACTGAATACCTCGAGGTGACCCGTGAGAAGCCTCAGATCCCGCGCCGCCCTGTGCGCGGCCACCGCCCTCGCCCTTCTCACCACGGTCCTGGGCCCCGTCTCCTCCTCCGCGGCGGCCGCTCCGCCGGGCAGGCCGGCCTTCGCCGTCCAGCCCGCCAGAGCGGCACTCGCCCGGCTGCTGCCCCGCCATGTCTCGCAGTTCCGCCTCGTCCCGGTGAGCCGCCCGGCCTCCGGCGACTACTTCACCGTCTCCGGCCGCACCGGCCGGGTACGCGTCGCGGGCACCAGCCCCGCCGTGATCCTCAGCGGCGTCAACTGGTATCTGAAGTACACGGCGAAGGTGGACATCGGCTGGCCCGGGCGGAGCACGGCGAAGCTGCCCCGCACCCTGCCCGCCCCCGCCGTCCCCGTCCGCGAGGACGCGTCGGTGCCGCACCGTTTCGCGCTCAACGACACCGACGACGGCTACTCCGGCGCCTACCGCGACTGGGCCTCCTACGAGCGGCAGATCGACCTCCTCGCCCTGCACGGCGTCAACGAGGTGTTCGTGCAGATGGGCGCCGACGCCGTCTACTACGAGACGCTCCAGGAGTTCGGCTACTCCGAGGAGGAGCTCAGGGCCTGGATCCCCGGCCCGGCGCACCAGCCGTGGTGGCTGATGCAGAACATGTCCGGCTTCGGCGGTCCCGTCACCGAGCGGCTCCTGAAGGACCGCGCGGCCCTCGGCCGCAAGATCGCCGACCGGCTGCGCCGGCTGGGGATGACCCCGGTCCTGCCCGGCTACTACGGCACCGTGCCCCCGGAGTTCACGGAGAAGAACCCCACCGGGCCGGTCGTCCCGCAAGGGAGCTGGGTCGGCTTCGAGCGGCCCGACTGGCTCGACCCGCGCAGCGAGATGTTCCCCAAGGTCGCCGCGTCCTTCTACCGCCATCAGCGGAAGCTGTTCGGCGACTCCTCGATGTACAAGATGGACCTGCTGCACGAGGGCGGCCGGCCCGGGAACGTGCCCGTCGCGGACGCCGCCAGGGCCGTGATGGACGCGCTGCAGACCGCGCGCCCCGGTGCCGTCTGGACGCTCATCGGCTGGCAGAAGAACCCCTCGACGCAGATCATCGACGCCGTCGACAAGAGCAAGCTGTTCATCGTCGACGGCCTGTCGGACCGGTACGACGGCCTCGACCGGGAAGCCGCCTGGCACGGCGCGCCGTACGCGTTCGGCACCATCCCGAACTTCGGCGGGCACACCACCCTCGGCGCCAACACCTCGGTGTGGACGGAACGCTTCGAGCAGTGGCGCACCAAGCCCGGCAGCGCCCTGGCGGGCATCGCCTATCTGCCGGAAGGCACCGGCGGCAACCCCGTCGCCTACGAGCTGTTCACCGAACTGGCCTGGCGCACGGGCCCGATGGACCACCAGGCGTGGTTCGCCCGGTACGCCGAGCGCCGCTACGGCGGTGCCGACCCGCACGCCGCCAGGGCGTGGGAACTGCTGCGCACCGGCCCGTACAGCATGCCGTCCGGCACCTGGAGCGAGGCACAGGACAGCCTCTTCACCGCCCGGCCCCGGCTGACGGCCACCAAGGCGGCGAGCTGGAGTCCCGGCGCCCTGCGCTACGACCCGGCCACCGTGCACCAGGCGCTGGCCGAGCTCCTGAAGGTCGCGCCGGCCCTGCGCTCCACCGACGCCTACCGCTTCGACCTGGTCGACGTCGCCCGGCAGGCCCTGGCCAACCGCAGCCGGTCCCTGCTGCCGCAGATCAAGGACGCCTACGACGCCCGGGACCTGCCCCGCTTCCGCGAACGGGCCGCCGAATGGATGCGCGACCTCGCCCTGCTGGACGACCTGCTCGCCACCGACACCCGGTTCCTTCTCGGCCCCTGGCTGGAGGACGCCCGGTCCTGGGGCGCCACGGAGGCGGAACGGGCCGCCGCCGAGTTCGACGCCCGCTCCCTCCTCACCACCTGGGGCCACCGCTCCGGCAGCGACACGGGCGGCCTGCGGGACTACGCCAACCGCGAGTGGTCCGGCCTGGTCTCCAGCTTCTACGCGATGCGCTGGGGCACGTATCTCGACTCCCTCGACACCGCGCTGTCCACCGGCCGGGCGCCGGCCGCCATCGACTGGTTCACGCTGGAGAACGCCTGGAACCTGCGGCGCGACCGCTTCCCGGTGAAGGCTTCGGGCGACCCCGTGGCACAGGCCGCCGAGGTCCTCGCCACGGTCCCCGCGCCCGCCCCGGCGCGACCGGTCGGGGCCGGGAGCGAGGGTCTGTCGTCACGGTGATCCCGGCTTGCGGCCACGGTGTCCTGACACCCCGATCATTCGCAGGTGGCGGGCAGGGTGATGCGGCGTTCGGAGCTGGTGGTCTTCGTCGGCAGGATGGTCGGGCCGCAATCGCTGGCGGCTCGACCACGGCGCCGCCCCCCCCCAAGGCGCGGAGCTCACCGCCGATCCCCTCGGCACGGACGTACGGACCGCGCGGCAGGCACTCAACCTGCTGATCACCGAGCGGAAGGCCGCTCGTGTCCGCCGCGGGGTCGCCTCCAGCGATGGCGGAATGAGGGGCGAGGAAGTCACCGTCATCGGCCCGGGGTCAGGAGAGGGAGTCACTGGAGCCCTGGAGGTTTTCACGGTTCCAGCTCCGAGGAGATGCAGACCCGCGTCCGTATGGACGTGCTCGCCGACGCGGAGCCGTGCGCGGCCGGTGCGCGGGCCCGGCCGCTACGGCGCCGCCCCGCTAACCCCGGACCCGGCCCCTGGCCGCGCAGAACGGCACCCGGAACAGCCGGTCGACCGCAGGATCCCCGGACGCGCCAGCACTCGGCCGCCCGGGTCAGCCATGCGTGAGCCTTCCCCCACAGCCGGCGCGCCTACGTCGCCAACAGGGGCGACGGGACCGTATCGGCGGTCGGCCTTCCCGCCGGTTAGCCGCAGGGTGCTCCCGGCCGGGCCGGCGCTCCCGGCGAGGCCGCGGTGCCCGGTCCGCCGAACATCACGTGCGACACGTTGACAGGACGTTCTGCCCCTCCCATCCTGGGAGCGCTCCCACCGGTGGAGATCCGCCGCCGGTCCCGCGCGACCGTTCCCCGTTCGCGCACCGTTCCTCGTTCGCGCACCGTTCCCCGTGCCACCGGCGTGGCAACGCCCTGCCGCCGCGTCGGCACCCCGCCCGTCCGGCGGCACGGTCCCGGCTCCTGCCCGCCGTGCCGCGGACCCTTGAGGAGGGCCCACGTGCCACCATCGCAGAGATCCGGCCGCCCGGCCGGCACCGGCCGCACCGCGAGACCCGGTCCCCGCCGCCTCGCCCGCACCGTGGCCGTCCTGGCCGCCGCGTGCGCCCTGTTACCCCTGGCGGACGCCGCGGGCGCCGCGTCCGCCGCGCCGCGGGCGGCCACCGCCGCCGATGTCACCGTCCGGGTCAACGCCCAGGCGTCGCTGGGCCGGCTGGCCGATGTCGCCCGCGGCGTCAACGCCGCCGTCTGGGACTCCCATATGAACGATCCCGAGGTGGCCACGCTGATGAAGGCGGCCGACGTCGGGGCCATGCGCTACCCCGGCGGCTCCTACGCGGACATCTACCACTGGCAGACCCACACGGCGCCCGGCGGATACGTCGCCCCCGGCACCGGCTTCGACTCCTTCATGAACACCGTCCGGGCCGCCGGGGCCCAGCCGATCCTGATCGCCAACTACGGCTCGGGCACGCCCGAGGAGGCGGCCGGCTGGGTCCGGTACGCGAACGTCACCAAGGACTACGACGCGAAGTACTGGGAGATCGGCAACGAGATCTACGGCAACGGCCACTACGGAAACGGCTGGGAGCACGACGAGCACGAGGACAAGAGCCCCCGGGAGTACGCCCGCCAGGTCCGCGCCTACGCCGAGGCCATGAAGGCCGTCGACCCGACGATCAAGATCGGCGCGGTCCTCACCACCCCGGGCCACTGGCCGGACGGCGTCGTCGGCGAGGGCGATCCGGGCGACTGGAACCACACCGTGCTCTCCGAGGTCACCGACGTCATCGACTTCGTCAGCGTCCACTGGTACGCGGGCGGCTCCGACACCACCGCCGAGGACGCCATGGCCCGGCTGTCCGGGCTGCCCGGCGAACTGCGGGAGGTGCGCTCCCAGATCGACCGGTACGCGGGCGCCGACTCGCCGCGCATCGGCATCGCGCTCACCGAGATCAACACCAACACCGGCGGCGCCCGGCTCACCGCCCGGCCCAACGGCCTGTTCGCCGCGGACGCCTTCATGACGGCCCTGGAGAACGGCGTCTTCACCGTCGAGTGGTGGAACACCCACAACGGTCCCGGCCAGATCACCACCGTCGACGGCGAGACCGACTACGGCGACATGGGGATGCTCTCCAGCGGCGCCTGCGCCGGCGACGTCTGCCAGCCGCCGCCGAACACGCCGTTCCACCCCTACTACGGCATGAAGATGACCCGCGAACTGGGCACCGAGGGCGACACCATGGTCGCCACCGCGTCCTCCGGGCAGGACGTCTCGGCACACGCCGTGCACCGTCGCGACGGGCGCCTGAGCGTCCTGCTCATCAACAAGAACCCGGACGCCGCGCGGACCGTGGACCTCGGTTACACGGGCTTCACCCCGTCCGCCACCGCACCCCAGGTCAGCCGCTACGCGCGCGGCGACAGCGACATCACCGACGTCACCGGCGGCGAGGCGTCCGCCTCCCGGGTCACCGTGCCGCCGTACGCGATGCTCACCGTCACCCTCGCCCCGAAGGCCGGCACCGGCCCCGGCGCCTCGGCGGCCCAGGCCCCGGGCACCCCGCGGCTGGAGGCGGTGACCGACACGACCGCGCGCCTGTCCTGGGGCGGCGCGGAGGGAGCCGCCCGCTATCTGGTCCAGGAACGCGACGGCGCGCACACCCGGCTGATCGGCGAGTCCACCGGCACGTCCGTGACCCTGCGCAACCTGCCCCCGGGCAGCACCCACACGGTCAACGTGCTGGCGGCCGACGCCTCGGGACGGCTCTCCGCCCCGTCCACCCCGCTGACCTTCACCACCGGCACCCCGGCGGACGCGCCCTGCGCGGTCACCTACCACCAGGATCAGAGCTGGGGCAACGGCTTCGTGGCCACGGTCACCGTCCGGAACCTCTCCGCCACCCCGATCAGCGGCTGGACCGTGGACTGGGCGTGGCCGACGGACCGCCAGTCGGTGTCCTCGGGCTGGAACGCCACGTTCCACCAGAGCGGCCGGCAGGTACGGGTGACCGCTCCCGACGGCGCGGGACCGCTCGCCCCGGACGGCGGCTCCGCGGTCTCGTTCGGATTCGTCGGCGCCAACGACGGACCCAACCCGCAGCCGACCGTCTTCCGTCTCAACGGCACCGTCTGCTCCAGCGGCTGACGACCGGCCGGCCGGCTCGGGGCCACCGCCGGCCGGAAGACGCCGGGCGCGCGCCCGTTTACTCGGCGCGCGCCCGGCTCAGACGCCCCGGCCCACGCGGCCCGGCCCGCGCCGCCGCGCGACCTCCGTACGCGCCGATTCCCGTACCCGTTGAGCCCCGTGCACGGTGAGTCCCGTGCGGCCAACTTCCCTGTGTCACGAGGCGTGTACGCCTCCGTGGGAGATACGCAGCCGTATCCCATACGGTGCTGTACCGTGATGCGGTCACGCCGAGGTGTGAGCGGCCGGGGAGGGACGACGTGCCGAAGGGACCCACCAAGCGACGCCCGCAGACGACCGCGCGGCTGCTGGAGGCGGCCCGGGAGACGTTCGCCGAGCGCGGCTTCCACGGCTCCTCCATCGAGGCGATCTGCGAGCGCGCGGGGCTGACCCGCGGAGCGTTCTACTCCAACTTCCGCACCAAGGAGGAGCTGTTCTTCGCGCTGTTCGACCTGCACGCGCGGCGGGTGATCGACCGCCTGACCCGGGCGGTCGACGAACTGGACACGTCCGACGACCCCGTACGGACGGTGCTGACCCGCATGGGCACCGTAAACGAGACCGAACGCGGCTGGTACCTGCTGTCCACGGAGTTCACGCTGCACGCGATCCGGCATCCCCGCACCGGCCGCGTCCTGGCCGAGCACGACCGCCGCCTGCGCGAGGAGATCGTCCGCCTGCTCACCCGCCTCTTCGACCGCCTCGGCCGCAGACCGACGGTCGACCCGGACGCCCTGGCCCGCCTCCTGACGGCCGTCCACGAAGGCTCCCTGGCCCAGAGCCTGGTCGAACCCGACCGCCTGGCCCCCGAGCAGCTGGCCGTGACCTTCCTGCCGCCGCTGATCGACGCCGTCTCCGAACCGGCACCCGCGGACGGCTGAGGGGCGCCGTCCCGGCAGGACGGCTCGCCCGCCGTCTGCCCCTGGCCGTCCGGTCGGACGCGCCCGAGGTGCCGGGCGGCCTCACACGCGGACACCGCCGGAATCGATGCCGACGCGTTCCTCGTACAGCCGCACTCGCCGGCCGGCCGGCTCCAGGTCGGCCTCGTCGAGATCCTCCGTCTCGTCCTCTCCTTCGACGTTCACGGAGTAGCGCCACGTCCGGTGGGCGGGGTCGGTGGCCGAGTCGTACACCGGGTGTCCGACGATCACCTCCGCCCCGGCCAGGCCGAGCTCGCGGGCCTCGGCGCAGTCACGGACCCGCACGACGTCCCCGGTTTCGAACCGGGGGGCGGCGGCCGCCTCCAGACCTCCGGCCTGAGCGCCGTACACGGCGGGGTGCAGGAACGTCCCGCCGTTGACCGGCCGCTCCCACTCCGACCAGCCGAAGCCGTCCTCCCAGGTGAAGCCGAGGGCGCGCAGGCAGTCGGACGCGGACCCGCGCGGCGTCAGGTCGGCCTCGAAGTGCAGCATTTCCGGGGTGCGGTGAAACGGTCCCCGGGCACGCACGACCACCTCGCCGTGGGGCGCGAGTGCCGCGCGCAGGTGTGCGGCGAGCGCCGTGCTCTCCTCGGGCGGGGCCTCGGCCCACAGGGCCAGCCAGACGAGCCGATAGGGCGCCAGAGCCGTCACCGGAACTCCTTTGTGCAGACAGACGTACGCGGAACCGCCACTTCGAGGGGTCGCCGGTCTCCCGGCTCGCCGGCCTTCATCCTTTCAAAGCCGCTACGTCGGTAAATCCTTTTACGCGGCGCACCGCGGCGTGGTTGGCTCGCGCCCATGACCTGGCTGCCACATGGCTTCACCCATCCCCCGCATGTCGACATACCCGGCGGCGAGGGCCACCGGCTGCGTCCGATCAGCGCTGCGGACGCCCCGCTCGACTACCCCGCGGTCATGGGCTCGCGGGAGCGCCTGTGGTCGGTCTTCGGTGCCGCCTGGGGCTGGCCGGCGGCCACGATGTCGTACGAGGCGAACCGCGCGGACCTGGAGCGGCACGCCGCCGAGATCGAGGCCCACGCGTCGTTCAACTACACCATCGAGAACGCGGACCGCACCGCCCTGCGCGGCTGCGTCTACATCGACCCGCCGCAGAAGCGGGGGGCCGACGCCGAGATCTCCTGGTGGGTGGTGGACGAGGAGGTGGGCGGTGCGCTGGAGCGGGCGCTGGACGCGTTCGTGCCGCGCTGGATCACCGAGGACTGGCCGTTCGAGCGGCCGCGGTTCATCGGGCGGGACCTGACGTGGGAGGAGTGGCTGCGGCTGCCGGACCGCTCGTGAGCGGACGCCCGGCTCAGGGGCAGCCGAGGGATACGGCCGCGGCCGATCCGGTCGGCGGCCGCCGCGCCCGCCGTCGTGCGGGGCCGAAGGCCGGCCCGGTCACCATGATCGTGGCGGCCCGGTGACGGGGTCACCGGGCCGCCGGGGTGCCGGGTCAGCGCCTGCGGGACCAGCCGGCCCCGATCCCCGCCATGTGCAGGGCCAGGGCGGTCAGTCCCAGCAGCATGATGTTCACCGAAGAGAACACGTCATTGGTGCCGATCTCCGCCGCGTTGACGAGAAACGCGATGAAGAACAGCACCGCCGCGACTATGCCGAGCACGGGTGCCTCCTCTCGTAGGGGGTGAATCCCGTATGCCCGGCCGTCCCGTTCCCAGACGGGGCCGAAGACCCGGACTCGGCCTGGACCCCCCTCGCCGACCGGAGCGCGACGCGCCCATGGACCAGACCCGCTGTGACGAATCCGGCCGCTCCCGCGCTGAACACAGAAGAGGGCACCGGCGTGACCCATACGAGGGAACGACCGGGCGGTGAGCCCGGCGACGGCGGGTGAGCGGGTCGTACAGATTCGGTGGAGATGACGGCACCGAAACCGGCTCCACCGCCGGGAATCCGCCCGGCCCTTCCGCGTATGCGCGCATTCTCCCCGGCTGACCAGCGACAACCTGAACATCGCTCACGATCGACCCCCCTCCCGCCCCCCGTCCCGGTGGGGTAGCTTTCACGGCGCCGTGCCGGACGTCACATAGAGCGGAGCGGGGTTTGCGCGAGTTCACCAGCCCTCCGTCGGCTCTGGCGCCACCCGTGGGCGGTCTGGCCGACGTGGTCTTCCAGCACGCCCTCGACGACCCGCCGCGCGTCGCCCTCGGCCGCAAGGACGAGGCGGGGCGGTGGCGGGACGTGACCGCCGCCGGGTTCCGCGACGAGGTGCTGGCCCTGGCCAAGGGGCTGCTGGCGGAGGGGGTCCGGTTCGGCGACCGCGTCGCGATCATGTCCCGTACCCGTTACGAATGGACGCTCTTCGACTTCGCGCTGTGGACGATCGGCGCGCAGGTCGTACCGGTGTATCCGACCTCCTCGGCGGAGCAGTGCTTCTGGATGCTGTACGACGCCGAGGTCACGGCGGCGGTCGTGGAGCACGAGGACCACGCGATGACGATCGCCACCGTCATCGACCGGCTGCCGCACCTGAGGCGGCTGTGGCAGCTGGACGCCGGCGCCGTGGCGGAGCTGTACGAGGCCGGGGCCCACGTCGACGACGAGGTGGTGCACCGGCACCGGCAGGCGGTCACGCCCGACTCGGTCGCGACCGTCATCTACACCTCCGGCACCACCGGGCGCCCCAAGGGCTGTGTGATCTCGCACGGCAACCTGATGTACCAGGCGGACACCGTCATCCGGCGCTGGGAGCCGGTGTTCCGCTCCAGGAAGGGCGACGAGGCGGCGACCCTGCTCTTCCTGCCGCTGGCGCACGTCTTCGGGCGGATGGTGGAGGTGGCCGCGATCCGCGGCGGGGTCCGCTTCGGCCACCAGCCGCAGCTGAACGCGGCGGCGCTGCTGCCGGACCTCGCCGCCTTCCGGCCGACGTTCATCCTCGCCGTGCCGTACATCTTCGAGAAGGTGTTCCACGCGGCCCGGCGCACGGCGGAGAAGGAGGGCAGGGCGGGGGCGTTCGAGAAGGCCGTCGACGTCGCCGTGCGGTACGCGGAGGCGGTGGAGGCCAGGGCGTGGGGCACCGGTCCCGGCCCGTCGGCCGCGCTGCGCGTGCGGCACCAGCTGTTCGACAAGCTCGTCTACGCCAAGGTGCGAGCCGCGATGGGCGGCCGGGTGCGGCACGCGATGTCGGGCGGGTCGGCCATGGACCGGCGGCTCGGGCTGTTCTTCGCCGGCGCGGGCGTGCAGATCTACGAGGGCTACGGCCTGACCGAGTCCACCGCCGCCGCGACCGCCAACCCGCCCGAGCGCACCCGCTACGGCACCGTCGGGCAGCCCATCCCGGGCGTCACGGTGCACATCGCCGACGACGGAGAGATCTGGCTGCGCGGCGCCACCGTGTTCCAGGGCTACCTGAACAACCCCGAGGCCACCGGCGCGGCGCTGAACGACGGCTGGCTGGCCACCGGTGACCTGGGCTTCCTCGACGAGGACGGCTACCTCACCATCACCGGCCGCAAGAAGGAGATCCTGGTCACCTCCAGCGGCAAGAGCCTCTCGCCGGGCCCGCTGGAGGAACGGGTACGGGATCATCCGCTGGTCGGCCAGTGCATCGTCGTCGGCAACGACCGCCCCTACGTCGCCGCGCTGGTCACCCTGGACACGGAGGCGGTCGAGCACTGGCTGACGATGCGCAACAAGCCCCGGATGTCCCCGGCGGACCTGGTGCGCGACGCCGACCTGGAGGCGGAGGTGCGGCGCGCGGTCGTCGCCGCGAACACCCTGGTCTCCCAGGCCGAGGCCATCCGTACCTTCCGGATCCTGGCGCAGCCGTTCACCGAGGAGCACGGGCTGCTGACACCGTCGCTGAAGCTGAAGCGCAAAGCGATCGAGAAGGCGTACGCGGACGTGGTGGAGGCGCTGTACCGGGTCTGATTTTTCCCGGACAGGAATGTGTGGCGGCCTGTGATCGTTGACGATGGGAGTACCACCTGTCCACAGAAACGAAGGATCAACAGCTCGTGAGCAGCCAGGTCCCCCCGATCATCCTGAACAACGGCGTCGAGATGCCCCAGCTGGGCTTCGGCGTCTGGCAGGTGCCGGACGACGAGGCCGAGACGGCCGTCGCGACGGCACTGGAGGCCGGGTACCGCAGCATCGACACAGCGGCGATCTACGGCAACGAGGAGGGCACCGGCAAGGCGATCGCCGCCTCCGGCATCCCCCGCGAGGAGCTCTTCATCACCACCAAGCTCTGGAACAGCGACCAGGGCTACGACTCCACGCTGCGCGCCTTCGAGACCTCCCTGGCCAAGCTCGGCCTGGAGTACGTGGACCTCTATCTGATCCACTGGCCGCTGCCGTCCCAGGACCGCTACGTCGACACCTACAAGGCGTTCGAGAAGCTGCACTCCGACGGCCTCATCCGGGCGATCGGCGTCTCCAACTTCCTGCCCGAGCACCTGGACCGCCTGATCGCCGAGACGTCCGTCGTCCCGGCCGTCAACCAGATCGAGCTCCACCCGCACCTGCAGCAGCGGGCCGCCCGCGAGTACCACGCCGAGCAGGGCATCGCCACCGAGGCGTGGTCGCCGCTCGGCCAGGGCAAGGGCCTGCTGGAGGTCCCGGCGGTCGTGGCCATCGCCCGCAAGCACAACCGCACCCCGGCCCAGGTCGTGCTGCGCTGGCACGTCCAGCTGGGCAACGTCGTCATCCCGAAGTCCGTGACGCCGTCGCGGATCAAGGAGAACATCGACGTGTTCGACTTCAGCCTGGACGACGAGGACCTCGCGGCGATCAGCGCGCTGAACGAGGACCGGCGCCTGGGCCCGGACCCGGCGGCGTTCGACATGAGCTGACCCGGTTCCCACCGGTGGCCGGGCGAAGGCCCGGCCCGCCCCCGCCGTACTCGCGCGGGGGGCGGGCCGGGCCTTCGCACGTCCGGGCCCTTTCCCGGCGTACGGCCGGGGTGCCCATTCCCCGCGCACGACGGTCATGCGGACGCCGGCGCGGGCGGGCCGGACCGCCGCCGTCCGGCGCCCGGCGCCCGGCGCCCGGTCAGGCGGGCCGGACGGCGGTGTGCACGGTGTGCGCCGCCAGCAGGAACACATCCGGGCGCCGGTGGACGCTCGCCTCGTCGGCCGGGTCGAGGAGCCGGTCGAGGGTGGCACGGTCATCGGCGTCGAGACGGTCGCCCTGCCCCTCGCGCAGGCGGTCGAGGAAGGCGGCGACATAGGCGCGGGCCCGGTCGGAGGCCGGGGCGGGCAGGTCCAGCAGGAAGCTGCGGCTGCCGGTGTGCTCCAGTCCGGCGGCGTTCAGCAGCGCCGGCCAGTCCTCCGTCTCGGCGACCGACCCGGGCAGCGTCGCGCGCATCTCGGCGAACCGCTCCTCCTGCGCCACGTCCAGCCGCGCCTGGAGCCCCGGGCGCCCGACGCCGATGTCCCGCGGCAGGAACCGCATCGGCAGTCCGCCCTCCAGGATCGCCAGTGTGCCGCCCGGCGCGAGACGCTCGCCGAAGGCGGCGAGTCCGGCCCGCTGGTCGCCCAGGTGGTGCAGGCTGCGGCTGGCCCACAGCAGGTCGGCGGGGTAGTCGAGGTCGTCCAGCACACCGGGCAGCTCCCCGGCGAGGGTGCCGAAGCGGTCCGCCACGCCGAGGCGGGCGGCACGGGCGCGGGCCCGCTCCAGCAGCGGCTCGGCACCGTCGGCGGCGACGACCCGCGCGCCGGGGAAGGCGTCCGCGAGCAGACAGGAGACGACACCCGGTCCGCTGCCCGCGTCGACGACCAGTCCCGGGTCCCGTACGTCCCGTGCCAGCCAGGCCAGGGCCTGGGTGTAGAGGGGGCTGAACAGCTCCGCCTCCGTTTCCAGCAGCGGCGCCATCCCGGCCCAGTCGACGTCGGCGTGGTCGTGGTGGTGTCCATGGGGGTGAGGGCCCTGGTGCGGTCCGCCGCCCTCCGGGAGGTGGGAGCCGTGGGGGTGTCCGTGGTCGTGCGCCATGGTGGTCAGCTTCTCGTTCGCCATGATCCCAGCGTGCGCCGAGGCAGCACAAAACGGCCACTGGTGTTGCCGGAACGGCAACACCAGTGGCCGGCCGTCGGGGAGAACGGCGGTGAGGGCCGCGAGCCGCCGGGGCCCGGCCCGGGAAGACCGGGCCCCGGCGGGATCACCTGCCCGCGCCCGCTACGGCAGCGGCGGGTAGGCGTTCTGCATCAGCTGCTGGAACTGGGCCGAGAACCAGTGCCCGGAGATCGGGGCGTCCGGGAGGGCACCGGTCCGGTTGTTGTTGTTGCGCGGGTTGCCGGTGTACGTCGGGTCGCACATCCGGTCGAATCCCTTGCCCTCGGTGTTCGGGATCTCCTTGCTCGCGCCGTCCGACTCCCCCGGCGGCTTCATCCACACGTAGGCGTCGATGCCCGGCTCGGGGTTGGCCCGCGGCCGTTCGCCGAGTCCCGCCCCGTCCTGGTTGCACCAGTTGCCGAGGTGGATGCGGCGGTCGTAGCGGCCGCCGTCGACGTAGGTGTCGACGCTGGTCGTGGCGCCCGGACCGGTGGGCCGCTTGGCGCCGCCCCAGCCGTTGCGGGAGGTGTCGATCAGCATGCCGATCTTCGAGTCGAAGCCGATCGAGACCAGCTTGTCACGCATGGCCTGGGCGTAGGACAGCTCGTCGGTGTAGCGGTTCCAGTCCACCCACTTGGACTGGCGCACGGACGTGCCGTTAACGGTGTCCGTGATCTTGAAGTGGTCCTCCTTGAGGGCGCTGTAGTTGGCGGTGTTGACGATGAAGCCGTGCACGTCGGCGACGGTGGCGCCCTCGGTGGTGGCGGCCGTCTTGAACATGTCGGCGGAGGCGCCGAAGTTGTCGTCCCAGCCGAGCCAGCCGTGGTGGCCGGCGTCGATGTAGTTGTAGACGTTGGCGATGTCGCCCAGCTTGTTCAGGGCGTAGCCGACGCCCTTCTGGTAGTTGCCGTTGGCCTTCATCACGTCACAGTTGGGCGTGGCGGTGGCCCGGGGCGTGACGTTGGTGACGAGGTTGGGCAGGGAGTCGATCTCGATCGTGGTGACGATCCGCAGGCCCGCGTACTTGGGGTCGGCGAGGATCGCGGCGATCGGGTCGATGTACTCCTTCTTGTACCGGTCGATCTCCGTCGGGCCCAGTTCGCCGTTGGAGGCGAGGGCCGCGCAGTCGCGGCCGGGAAGGTTGTAGATGACCAGCTGGATGTAGAGCTCGCCGGAGCCCTTCTGCTTCAGCGCCTCGTCGAGGTGGTCGCGCAGGCCCATGCCGCCGTTGACGCCGTTGATGGCGGCGATCCGGTCGAGCCAGACACCGGTCGGCTGGTTGCTGATCCGGCTGCCGCCCGGCTCGGCGGCGGCCTTCGCCGACCACTCGGGGTTCACGTACCCCTTGGCGCCGACGTACGGGTTGTCGGCCTTGCCCGACGGGTTGGGCGGCGGGTCGGTGGGGCCGCCGGGTCCTCCGCTGCCGCCGTCGTCGACGTTACAGGTGACACCGTCGAGGGTGAAGGTGGCGGGGATCGCGTTGGTGCCGCTGTAGCTGCCCTGGAAGCCGAAGCTGACCGAGCCGCCGGTGGCGAGCTGGCCGTTGTAGCCCTCGTTGGCGGCGGTGACGGCGGCCCCGCTCTGGGTGACCCTGGCGTTCCAGGCGCTGGTGACCTTCTGGTTCCCGGCGTAGGACCACTTCACCTGCCAACCGGACTTGGCGGCCCCGTTGTTGGTCACGGTGACGGCGGCGGTGAAGCCGGTGCTCCACTGGTTCTGCACCTTGTAGTCGACGGTGCAGGGGATGGCTGCCACCGCCGAGTCCGCCGGAAGGGCGGCGAACGCCGTGCCGGAGGCTCCGGCCACGAGCGTCAGGGCAGCGAGCAACGCTGTTCTGGTTCGGTTCATGAGGGAATTTCCCATCCGTTGGGCGGTGCGGGGTGCCACGCGGCCCGGCCGCCCACGACGTGATACGTCGCCGGAGGCGCGGGAACGCGCAGGGGATGGAGTCGCCCGAGCGGGCCCGCCGACCGAAGGTGCCACCGGCGGAAAAACCCTGGACACGAGGGGTGGTGCACGAGCGACTCCGGGCAGGTCGGGCGCGCCGTGACGGACACGCCTGCTGATGGAACCGCTCCCACTGGTGTCCAAGAAGCTAGCGCCAAGTGACGGCGAAGAACAGAGAAGTCGCCAACTTTCCCGAAAGCCTTGCGCGTCGAATGTTTTCGACTCTTCACACGTCTTGACCCCTCCTACCGCCCTCCGCACTATGGGAGCGCTCCCACTGGTTCAAGGCTTGTTGCTCCTCCCACTCCCCTGCCCGAGCCGCAAGGAGGAACCAGCACCATGCATCCCGGACGCAGACGCAGACGCCGCACCACGCGGCGGCTGTGGACGGCCGCCCTGGCGGCCTTAGCGCTCCCGCTCACCCTGGCGGGAACGGGTACGACTCCGGCCCACGCCGCTGCGGTCCAGTGCAGCGTGGACTACAAGACCAACGACTGGGGCTCCGGCTTCACCGCGGACCTGACGATCACCAACCGCGGTACGGAGGCCCTCGACGGCTGGACGCTGACGTACGCCTACGCGGGCAACCAGAAGCTCTCCAACGGCTGGAACGGCACCTGGTCCCAGTCCGGCCGGAACGTCACGGTCAAGAACGCCTCCTACAACGCGCGGATCGCGGCGGGCGCCGCCGTCTCCACCGGCGCGCAGTTCACCTACAGCGGCACCAACGCCGCGCCGACCAGCTTCGCGGTCAACGGCACTCCCTGCGTCGGCGCGCACCAGCCGCCGATCACCGTGCTGACCAGCCCCGCCGCGGGCGCGGTCTACACGCAGGGCGAGGCGGTCCCGCTGGCGGCCACGGCCGCGGCGGCCGACGACGCGACCATCAGCAAGGTCGAGTTCTACGACGACACCAGGCTGCTGGGCACGGACACCAGCGCCCCGTACTCGCTCTCGGTCACCGACCTGGCCGTGGGCGGTCATTCCCTGCTGGCGAAGGCGTACGACAGCATGGGCGTGTCCGCCGAGTCCACCCCGGTCGGCATCACGGTCGCCTCCGGCCCCACCGTGGTCGCGTCCCCGCCCCAGCTGGGCGTCCAGCAGGGCAAGTCGGGCACGTTCGAGGTGAAGCTGTCCAAGCAGCCGTCCGCGAACGTGACCGTGACGACGGCCCGCGCCAGCGGCAACACGGCCCTGACCGTCAGCGGGGGCGCCTCGCTCACCTTCACGCCGCAGAACTGGAACACCGCGCAGAAGGTGACCATCTCCGCCGGCTCCTCCGGCACCGGCTCGGCGGTCTTCGAGTCGACGGCGCCCGGCCACGGCAAGGCCACGGTCACCGTGACCCAGCTCGGCGCCACCAAGGAGTACGACGCCCGCTTCCTGGAGCTCTACGGGAAGATCACCAACCCGGCGAACGGGTACTTCTCCCCCGAGGGCATCCCGTACCACTCGGTGGAGACGCTGATCGTCGAGGCGCCGGACCACGGCCACGAGACGACGTCGGAGGCGTACAGCTACCTGCTGTGGCTCCAGGCCATGTACGGCAAGGTGACCGGCGACTGGACCAAGTTCAACGGCGCCTGGGAGATCATGGAGAAGTACATGATCCCCACCCACGCCGACCAGCCGACCAACTCCTCCTACAACGCCTCCAAGCCGGCGACGTACGCCCCCGAGTACGACACGCCGAACGAGTACCCCTCCCGGCTCGACGGCGGCGTCTCGGTCGGCCCCGACCCGATCGCGGGTGAGCTGAAGAGCGCCTACGGCACCGACGACGTCTACGGCATGCACTGGATCCAGGACGTCGACAACGTCTACGGCTACGGCAACTCACCGGGCAAGTGCGAGGCGGGTCCGGCGGACACCGGCCCGTCGTACATCAACACCTTCCAGCGCGGACCGCAGGAGTCGGTCTGGGAGACGGTCCCGCAGCCGACCTGCGACGCCTTCAAGTACGGCGGCAAGAACGGCTACCTGGACCTGTTCACCGGTGACGCCTCCTACGCCAAGCAGTGGAAGTTCACCAACGCCCCGGACGCCGACGCGCGGGCCGTGCAGGCCGCGTACTGGGCGGACATCTGGGCCAAGCAGCAGGGCAAGGGCTCCCAGGTCTCCGGGACCGTCGCCAAGGCCGCCAAGATGGGCGACTACCTGCGCTACGCCATGTTCGACAAGTACTTCAAGAAGATCGGCAACTGCACGAGCCCCTCATGCCCGGCGGGCACCGGCAAGGACGCCTCCCACTACCTGCTGTCCTGGTACTACGCCTGGGGCGGCGCGGTGGACACCTCCGCGGGCTGGGCCTGGCGCATCGGCTCCAGCCACGCCCACGGCGGCTACCAGAACCCGCTGGCCGCCCACGCGCTCGCCAACTACGCACCGCTGAAGCCGAAGTCGGCGACGGGCGCGGCGGACTGGGCCAAGTCGATGGACCGGCAGCTGGAGTTCTACCGCTGGCTGCAGTCCGACGAGGGCGCCATCGCCGGCGGCGCGACCAACAGCTGGGCGGGCCGCTACGCGGCCCCGCCGGCCGGGAAGTCGACGTTCTACGGCATGTACTACGACGAGAAGCCGGTGTACCACGACCCGCCGTCCAACCAGTGGTTCGGCTTCCAGGCGTGGTCCATGGAGCGGGTCGCCGAGCTGTACCAGCAGACGGGGAACGCGCAGGCCAAGGCGGTCCTCGACAAGTGGGTCGACTGGGCGCTGGAGCACACCACCGTCAACCCGGACGGCACCTTCCGGATCCCGTCGACGCTCCAGTGGTCGGGCCAGCCCGACACCTGGAACCCGTCGTCGCCGGGCGCCAACAGCGGCCTGCACGTCACGGTCGCCGACTACACCAACGACGTCGGTGTGGCCGCGGCGTACGCCAAGACCCTGACGTACTACGCCGACCGCTCCGGCGACACCGAGGCGGCGCGGATCGCGAAGGCGCTGCTGGACGGCATGTGGGTCAACCACCAGGACGCCCTCGGCATCGCCGTCCCGGAGACCCGCGCCGACTACAACCGCTTCGACGACCCGGTCTACGTCCCCAGCGGCTGGACCGGCACCATGCCGAACGGTGACGCGATCAACTCCTCGTCCACCTTCGAGTCGATCCGCTCCTTCTACGAGGACGACCCGGCCTGGTCGAAGATCGAGTCCTACCTGGCGGGCGGCGCCGCGCCCGTCTTCACGTACCACCGGTTCTGGGCCCAGGCCGACATCGCCCTGGCCATGGGCTCGTACGCGGAGCTCCTCGAATAAGTCCCCGCTGAACGCTCCGCGTACCGGGCCGGGCGGCCCCCTCCCTGACGGGGGCCGCCCGGCCGTCTCGTGCGCACCCTCCACGACGGAAGGAATCCCCACCGTGCGAAGAACCCGCACGCTCACGGCCGTGCTGGCGCTGGCGGCCGGTCTGCTCACCGGCGTCCCCGCCGCCCTGGCCGCCGACCCGCCGAAGCCGGCGGCCAGGGCCGCGGCCGCCGACACCTACACCTGGAAGAACGCCCGGATCGACGGCGGCGGCTTCGTCCCCGGCATCGTCTTCAACCGCACCGAGAAGAACCTCGCCTACGCCCGCACCGACATCGGCGGCGCCTACCGCTGGCAGCAGTCGACGAAGACCTGGACCCCGCTGCTGGACCACGTGGGCTGGGACGACTGGGGGCACACCGGCGTGGTGAGCCTCGCCTCCGACCCGGTCGACCCGGACAACGTGTACGTGGCGGCCGGGACGTACACCAACAGCTGGGACCCGGGCAACGGGGCCGTCCTGCGCTCGGCCGACCGGGGCGCGACCTGGCGCAAGACGGACCTGCCGTTCAAGCTGGGCGGCAACATGCCCGGCCGCGGCATGGGCGAACGCCTGGCCGTCGACCCGAACAAGAACAGCGTGCTGTACCTGGGCGCGCCCAGCGGCAAGGGCCTGTGGCGGTCGACGGACTCGGGCGTCACCTGGTCCCGGGTGACGGCCTTCCCCAACCCCGGGAACTACGCGCAGGACCCCAGCGACACCAGCGGCTACGGCTCCGACAACCAGGGCGTCGTCTGGGTCACCTTCGACGAGTCGTCCGGCACCGCGGGCAACGCGACGAAGACGGTCTACGTCGGGGTCGCCGACAAGGAGAACGCGGTCTACCGCTCGACGGACGCGGGCGCGACCTGGCAGCGGCTGCCCGGCCAGCCCACCGGTTACCTCGCTCACAAGGGCGTCCTGGACGCGAAGAACGGCTACCTGTACCTCGCCTACAGCGACACGGGCGGCCCGTACGACGGCGGCAAGGGCCGCCTGTGGCGGTACGCGACGACGACCGGCACCTGGACGGACATCAGCCCGGTCGCGGAGGCCGACACCTACTTCGGCTTCAGCGGCCTGACCGTGGACCGGCAGAAGCCCGGCACGGTGATGGCGACCGCGTACAGCTCCTGGTGGCCGGACACCCAGATCTTCCGCTCCACGGACAGCGGCGCGACCTGGACGAAGGCGTGGGACTACACGTCGTACCCCAGCCGCGAGAACCGGTACACGATGGACGTGTCGTCCTCGCCGTGGCTGACCTGGGGCGCCAACCCGTCACCGCCCGAACAGAGCCCGAAGCTCGGCTGGATGACGGAGTCCCTGGAGATCGACCCCTTCGACTCCGACCGGATGATGTACGGCACGGGCGCGACGATCTACGGCACCGAGAACCTCACCAACTGGGACGACGGGACGAAGTTCACCCTCAAGCCGATGGTGCAGGGCCTGGAGGAGACCGCGGTCAACGACCTCGCCTCTCCCCCGTCGGGCGCGCCGCTGCTCAGCGCGCTGGGCGACATCGGCGGGTTCCGGCACACGGACCTGACCAAGGTGCCGTCCATGATGTTCACCCAGCCGAACTTCACCTCCACCACCAGCCTCGACTTCGCCGAGACGAAGCCCGACACGGTCGTCCGCGTCGGCAACCTGGACTCCGGTCCGCACATCGCCTTCTCCACGGACAACGGCGCCAACTGGTTCGGCGGGACGGACCCCGCCGGGGTCAGCGGCGGCGGCACGGTGGCCGCGGCGGCGGACGGCAGCCGGTTCGTGTGGAGCCCGCAGGGCGCCGGCGTGCACGTCGCGACGGGCTTCGGCACGTCCTGGTCGGCGTCCAAGGGAATCCCGCAGGGCGCGATCGTGGAGTCCGACCGCGTCGACCCGAAGACGTTCTACGGCTTCAAATCCGGCAAGTTCTACGTCAGCACCGACGGCGGCGCGACCTTCACCGCCTCCGCCGCGACCGGCCTGCCCTCCGGCGACAGCGTCCGCTTCAAGGCGCTGCCGGGCACGAAGGGCGACATCTGGCTGGCGGGCGGCGCCCCCGACGGCGCGTACGGCCTGTGGCACTCCACCGACGGCGGCGCGACCTTCGCCAAGCTGCCGGGCGTCGAGCAGGCCGACACCGTGGGCTTCGGCAAGGCCGCACCGGGCGCCTCGTACCAGACGCTCTTCACCAGCGCCAAGATCGGCGGCGTCCGCGGCATCTTCCGCTCCACGGACAAGGGCGCGACCTGGACCCGTATCAACGACGACGCCCACCAGTGGGGCTGGACCGGCGCGGCGATCACCGGTGACCCGCGTGTGTACGGGCGGGTGTACGTGGCGACCAACGGCCGGGGCGTGATCTACGGCGACCCCGCCGGCACCGGAGACGGCGGCACGGGCCCGACGCCGACACCGACCCCGACGCCCACGCCGGCCGGCGGCTGCGCGGTGACGTACAAGGTCACCCATCAGTGGTCGGGCGGCTTCCAGGCGGAGGTCCGGCTCGACAACACGGGCACGAGCGCCTGGAACGGCTGGTCACTGGGCTGGACCTTCGCGGACGGCCAGAAGGTCTCCCAGCTGTGGAACGCCGAGCACACCCAGTCGGGTTCCGCCGTGACGGTGAAGAACACCGGGTGGAACGCCGCGGTGGCGGCCGGTTCGTCCGTGAGCTTCGGATTCACGGGGAGCTGGTCGGGGACGAACGCCAAGCCGACCGCGTTCGCCCTCGGTGAGCGCGGCTGCACGGTGTCCTGACGGGACGGGTGCGTGCCGGCGCGGCACGCACCCGGGCGCCGGGGCGGGGCTCCCGCCGGGCTCGGCCGCCGCTCCCGGACCGGCCGGCCCTTCCCGGCGGGGCAGTCATGACAAGCGGACGGCCGGCCGCGGTGTGCGGCCGGCCGCCGGGCCGGCGGGTCGCCGACGGGTCATCGACAGGATGGCCCGCCGGGCGTCCTACGGCGTGTACACCGCCGGACGCGGTGCCGTCGGCATGCCGTTGCCGAGGAAGAAGCTGGGGTGCGGGGGCTGGTTGTAGGCGGTGTTCTGCCAGGCCAGGGCCGTGCGGTACTGGGTGTCGTGCAGCAGGGTCGTGATCTTGGTGTTGGTCTGGTGCGGGGTCGAGTAGATGCGCAGCGCCGTGTTGCCGCTCGTGCGCCAGATGACCTCCTCGCGCCAGTCGCCGAGGATGTCCCCGGACAGGACGGGGGTCGCCTTGGTGCCGTTGTTGGAGGACACCCCGGAGCCGGTCAGCAGGCGGGTGTCGCCGGAGGTGCCGTACTTGTCGATGCGGGTGCCGTCGAGGAGTTCGCGGACGGGGTCGCCGTCCCACCACGACAGGAAGTTGGCGCTGGAGGGCTCGCGGCCCAGGGAGGCGCCGGTCGCCGAGCGCAGGGTGGTGTCCGCGGCGGACCAGGCCTCGGCGCCCGGGCTGCCGGCGTAGACGTCGGCGGCGACGCCGCGGCCGTTGTCGGCGCCGGAGGCCGTCTGCCACAGGATCTGGCCGGTGCGGGCGTCGGCCATCCAGGAGCCGGGCTTGGAGCCGTCCTCGGAGACCTTGAAGTACTCCAGGCCCGGGCGGGACGGGTCGAGGTCGCCCACGTGGCCGGCGTCGCCGTGGCCGAGGCGGGTCGTCCAGAGTCCGGCGCCGTTGTCGTCGACGGTCATCGCGCCGTAGACGATCTCGTCCCTGCCGTCGTTGTCGACGTCCGCGACGGACAGGCTGTGGTTGCCCTGGCCGTCGTAGCCCTTGCCGGTGTTGGTGGAGGAGCTGGTGTCGAAGGTCCAGCGGCGGGTGAAGGAGCCGTTCCGCCAGTCCCAGGCGGCGATCACGGTCCGCGTGTAGTAACCGCGGGCCATGATCAGGGAGGGGCGGGAGCCGTCCAGGTAGGCCGTCCCGGCCAGGAAGCGGTCGACGCGGTTGCCGTAGGAGTCGCCCCAGGAGGAGACCGTGCCGCGGGCGGGCACGTAGTCGACCGTGCCCATCGCCTTGCCGCTCCGGCCGTCGAACATGGTCAGGTACTCCGGGCCGGACAGGACGTAGCCGGAGGAGTTGCGGTGGTCGGCCGAGGAACTGCCGATGACCGCGCCGGTGCCGTCCCTCGTGCCGTCGGCCGTCTTCATGGCGACCTCGGCCCTGCCGTCGCCGTCGTAGTCGTACACCTGGAACTGGGTGTAGTGGGCGCCGGAGCGGATGTTGCGCCCGAGGTCGACACGCCACAGCCGGGTGCCGTCCAGCTTGATGCCGTCGACGATCGTGTTGCCGGTGTAGCCGGACTGGGAGTTGTCCTTGGCGTTGGTCGGCTGCCACTTCAGGACGATGTCGAGGGCGCCGTCACCGTCGAGGTCGCCGACGGAGGCGTCGTTGGCCTCGTAGGTGTACGCCACCCCGTCCGGGGTGGTGCCGCCGGCCGGCGGCGAGATCGGGACGTCCTTGTAGCCCGCGCGGAACTGGATGGCGTGCACGGAGTCGGCCTGCTCCTGGCCGCCGACGACCGCGCGGACGGTGTAGTCGGCGTGTTCGGGAGCACCGGCGTGGAAGTAGGTGGTGGAGCCGGTGATGGGACTCGCGTTGACCTTGGTCCCGGCCCGGTAGACGTTGAAGGACACGTCGGACGGGTCGGTGCCGAGCCAGCGCCAGCTGATCAGGTTGCCGTCGGCGGTGTGGACGCTGACGACGCCCCGGTCCAGCCTCTCCACCTGACGGGCGGTGGCGGCCTGGGCGGAATCGGGGGCGAGCAGGGTCAGTCCGGCTCCCAGCAGGGCCGCCGCGGCGGTCATGGCCGGGAGGACGACACGGACGCGGCGTCTGCGGTGCGGGCGAGGGTGCGGGTGCGGGTGCTTCACGAGACGAACCTCCGGAAGGAACGGGGGCTTGCGCCTCTCAGTCGCCGCCGGGGGCGGGTACGTTGCCGTGTCCGCGCCCCGATTCGGCGACGGCGCCGGTGTCACCGGCGCGTCGCCGGGCCCCCGGCCCGGTCACCGCGTGCGCTGGGCGGGGAGGGCGGCCGGTTCCGGCGGCTTGCGGAACGCCCGGAGCGTGAAGACGGGGTCGGGCCGGGGGCGGTCCTGGTCGGGCAGGGCGGCGAGGCGGGCGGCGAACTCCTCCGCGAGCGGGCTGCCCGGCGGCAGCGTGACGAACCAGCCGCGCCGCAGGTCGGCGATGGTGCGACGCGGGCTGCGGCCCTGGCCGACGCCGGTGAAACGGGCCTGGCCGGCGGGGACCAGGCCCTGGGCGCGGGCGTGCGCCTCGACGGCCGCCGCGCCGTCCCGGACCGGACTGGGCGGGCGATCGGCGAGGACGGCGTCGATGTCGCTGCCGACGTTGTGGGCGGGGCCCTTGTCGACCGTGGTGACGTAGACCCCGCCCGGCCGCAGCACACGGGCGCACTCGCCGACGATCCTGCCCACGTCGCCGGCGCTGTCGATCAGGTGCAGCAGCCACACGCTGGTGACCGCGTCGAACGCCCCGTCCGCGAACGGCAGCCGGCGGCTGTCGGCCCGGACGACGGCGCCGGGCAGGCGGGCGGCGGCACGGCGGACCATCTCGGACGCGAGGTCGGCGCCGGTCACCCGCATGCCGTCGCGCGCGGCGGCCAGCCGCCGGGTGACGATGCCGGTGCCGCAGGCGAGGTCGAGGAGACCGCGCGTCCCCCGCGGTACGAGGCCCAGGACGGCCTGCGCGGCGGCGGCCGCCCGGGGCTCGCCGCCGCGTGCGGCGTCGTACCGCTCCGCTTCCTTGTCGTAGTCCAGCACGCGCCTCAGTGTGCCCCGTGTCCCGGGGCCAAGTCCTCTACCCTGCGGGCGAGTTCCACGTCCTTCGCGGTCACGGCGCCGCCGGCGCTGTGGGTGTGCACGCTCACGGACACCGTGTTGTAGCCCAGGGTGAGGTCGGAGTGGTGGTCGAGCTCGTCCTGGACCTGGGCGATGTGGACGACCATCGCCGTGGCCGCGGCGTGGGAGGCGAGCCGGTAGCGGCGGGTGAGGCGGTCCCCGTCGAGCGACCAGCCCGGCAGCCCGGCGAGCCGTTCCTCGATCTCCTGCGGCGACAGCGGTTCGACGGGCATGGGCCGCTCCTTCCGACGGGGGGCGCGTACCCGTCCAGCCTGCCACAGGAACGGGCCCGGGGCCCTGGCCGGCCACCCGGGCCCCGGTGCCCGCGGGGGGGTCAGCGGCGGGCGCACTCCGCCGCGAAGTCGTCCGCCAGGGCCGCGATCCGGTCGCGGCCCTCGACCCGTTCCACCCAGGCGTGCGGCAGGCCGACGTCGCCGTACCGGGCGCCGACGATGTTGCCGCACACCGAACCGGTGGAGTCGCTGTCGCCGGAGTGGTTGACCGCCAGCAGCAGCGCGTCCTCGGCCCGGGGCGCGGCCAGCGCGGCGTAGACGCCGATGGCCAGGGCTTCCTCGGCGATCCAGCCGGCCCCGAGCCGTTCCACCTTCTCGGCGCTCGGATCGCCCTCGGCGGCCAGGTCCAGCGCCTGCCCCAGCGCGGCGGAGGTCTCCTCGTGCCCGGGGTGGGCGGCGAGCAGGCGCAGGGTGCGCAGGACGGCGCCCTCGACGGAGTCCCCGTCGACGATGTACGCCACGAGCGCGGCGAAGGCGCCGGCCGCGTAGTAGCCGGTGGGGTGGCCGTGGGTCATCTGGGCGCAGCGGGCGGCCAGGCCGAAGGCCCGGTCGGCGGGGGCTCCGGTCAGGCCGAAGGGCGCCGAGCGCATGACCGTGCCGCAGCCCTTGGAGCCGGGGTTGACCGGTCCGGGCGGACCGAGCGGGGCCGCCGGGTCGGGGACGAAGTCGGTGGCGAGGCCGGACAGGCAGGCGTTGCCCGGAGCGCGGCGGGAGTACAGCCATGCCTCGGTCACCAGGCCGCCGGCGGGCCCCTGGTGGGCGCGGACGAAGTCCGGGTCGGGGGCAGGCTTGCGCTGAGTCTCCAGCCAACGCTCGTAAGCCCAGCGGACCAGGCGGGGCGCGCCGCCGCCGATGCCCTTGAGCCGCTCGCGGGAGTGGGCCTGCCGCAGGGCCTCCACGGTGAACAGGGTCATCTGGGTGTCGTCGCTGATCCGGCCGGGCGCGTCGGTGCCGCCGGTGACGAGGCCGGTGACGCCGCGCGGCCCGTGGGCGGCGCGGATGCGGTCCAGGGAGGAGAACTCCACCGGGTAGCCGAGGGCGTCGCCGAGCGCCCCGCCCAGCAGGCAGCCGCGCACTCTGGCGCGGTGGACGGCCTGCGCCTGGAGGGACTGCCGCCACGGCTCGTTCATGCTCAACTCCTCGACTACGGTCGTCAGCATGACCATTGTCTCGACCGGTACCGCCGCGCCTCAGGCCGCCCCCGCCGGCAAGGGTGCCGGCCCCTTGCTGCGGGCCTGGCGGGAGCGGCGGCGGATCAGTCAGCTGGAGCTGGCGCTGCGGGCCGACTCCTCCGCCCGGCACATCAGCTTCATCGAGACGGGGCGTTCCCGGCCGAGTGAGGAGATGGTGCTGCGGCTGGCCGAGCACCTGGACGTGCCGGTGCGGGAGCGCAACGCGCTGCTGCTGGCGGCGGGTTACGCCCCGCGCTATCCGGAGACCCCGCTGGACGACCCGGCGCTGGACACGCTGCGCACCGGTATGGAGCGGCTGATCACCGGCTACGAGCCCTACCCGGCGCTGGTGGTCGACGCCGTGTACAACGTGCTGGCCGCCAACCGGGGCACCATGCTGCTGATGGAGGGCGTCTGGGAGGGTCTGCTCCAGCCGCCGCTGAACGTGATGAGGCTGTCCCTGCACCCGCGGGGCCTGGCGCCGCGCATCCGCAATCTGCGCGAGTGGCGTGGCCATCTGCTGGCGCAGATGGAGCGGCAGATCGCCCTGCACCGGTCGGAGCCGCTGCGGGCGCTGTACGAGGAGGTGGCGGCGTACCCGGTGCCGGAGGCCGCGCCGGGCGAGGAGCCGGCCGAGCCGGTGCCGTACTTCGCGCTGCCGTTGCAGGTGGAGCACGCGGGCCGGACGCTGTCCTTCGTCTCGTCGATCTCCACGTTCAACACGCCGATGGACGTGACCGTCGCCGAGCTGGCCATCGAGACGCTGCTCCCGGCCGACCCGGCGACGGTGAAGTACCTTCAGTCGATGTCCTCCTGACGTGCCTTCAGGGCGGCGTACTGGAGCAGGGCGAAGCCGCCGACGGTGACCGCCTGGAGCGCTCCCCAGACCGCGCCGGCCATGGTGGGCGTGAGCCAGACGACGAGGGCGACGAAGCTGAGTACCGCCCAGGCGCAGTTGACCTCCACCACGGCCTGGACGGGCAGCGCGCCCGGGCGGGCCCGGGAGGCGAGCCATCCCACGGCGCCGGCGAACAGCAGCAGGAAGGCGCCGAGCTCCAGCAGCAGCCCGGAGCCGACTCCGAGCAGCCGTCCGAGCGGTCCGGACAAGGCGAGGTAGGCGATCGCGTTGGCGCCGGTCACCACGGCGTCCAGGGCCAGGAACCGGCGCAGCATCGACTGCGGCTCGGCGCTCCGGGCGAGCGCGGCAAGCTGGGTCACGGACATGGCAATCACCCTCCGTCGGGTCGGGCAAGGCGGCGGTACCCGGGTGCCGGGCCGGCCTGCGCCGGACCGGCACCCGATGCGTCCACGATGCCGCCGGGCGGCGGCCGGGTCGATTACCCGCGGGGTAATGCCGGTGCCGCCTGCCCTGAGGCCGCCGGTACCCGGGTGCCCAGGTCCCCGGATCGCCCGGGTCCCCGGGGCGGGCCGGCCGCCGGGCGCCGTGAGGGTGGCGTTGTGGCCGGTGGGCGCGGGCCGGCCGAAGCCAGGTGCCCCATACGGGCGCCGCGAACAGGTGCGCTGCCCCGTCCGCCCCTAGGTTCGGAACCCAGGGTGCCCAGGGCCAGCAAGGGAGCAGCGCACGTGACGGACACGCGGACACCGCCCACCGAGCCGGGCGCGGCGCTGCTGCGCGCCGGGCGCTTCCTCAGGCCCGGCACACCCTCCCCAGACCTGCACAGCATCGGCCTGACCGGGGGCCGCGAGTCGGACGCCTTCTACCGGGACCGGTGGAGCCACGACAAGGTCGTGATCTCCACGCACGGGGTGAACTGCACCGGTTCCTGCCGCTGGCAGGTGTACGTCAAGGACGGGATCATCACCTGGGAGGCGCAGGCGACGGACTACCCGTCGGTCGGCCCGGACCGTCCCGAGTACGAGCCGCGCGGATGCCCCCGGGGCGCCGCGTTCTCCTGGTACACCTACTCGCCCACCCGGGTGCGCTACCCGTATGTGCGGGGCGAGCTGCTGCGGATGTACCGGGAGGCGAAGGCCCGCCTCACCGACCCGGTGCTGGCCTGGGCGGACATCCAGAACGACCCGGAGCGGCGGCGCCGCTACCAGCGGGCGCGCGGCAAGGGCGGACTGGTGCGGGCGAGCTGGGAGGAGGCGGTGGAGCTGGTCGCGGCGGCCCACGTCCACACGATCGGGACCTACGGCCCCGACCGCATCGCCGGGTTCTCGCCGATCCCCGCGATGTCGATGGTGTCGCACGCGGCGGGCGCCCGCTTCCACTCGCTGATCGGCGCTCCGATGCTGTCGTTCTACGACTGGTACGCCGATCTGCCGGTGGCCTCGCCGCAGGTGTTCGGCGACCAGACCGACGTGCCCGAGTCGGGCGACTGGTGGGACGCGGCCTATCTGATCATGTGGGGGTCGAACCTTCCGGTGACGCGCACCCCGGACGCGCACTGGATGGCGGAGGCCCGCTACCGGGGCCAGAAGGTCGTGGTGGTGGCGCCCGACTACGCCGACAACGCCAAGTTCGCCGACCAGTGGCTGCACCCGCACCCGGGCACGGACGGGGCGCTCGCCCTCGCGATGGGGCATGTGATCCTCAAGGAGTTCTTCGTCGACCGGGACACCCCGTTCTTCGCGGACTACGTACGGCGCTTCACCGACCTGCCGTTCCTGGTGACGCTGGAGGAGCGGGACGGGGCGCGGGTCCCGGCGAAGTTCCTGCGCGCGGCCGACCTGGGGCAGGAGGGCGAGGACGCGCGGTGGAAGACGGTGGTCCTGGACGAGGCGACCGGCCGGGCGGTGGTGCCCAACGGCTCGCTGGGCTTCCGCTGGAACGAGGCGGACCGGGGCCGGTGGAACCTCGACCTGGGCGGCGCGCTGCCCCGGCTGAGCCTGCGCGGCCACGAGGCCGCCGCGGCCGTGGAGGTGCTGCTGCCCCGCTTCGACACCGAGGGCGGCCCGCACGGGCAGGGGCGCGGGGAGGTGGTCCGGCGGGGGGTGCCGGCGACCCGGCTGGGCGGGCCGGACGGGCCGCTGGTGACGACCGTGTTCGACCTGCTGCTGGCCCAGTACGGGGTCGGCCGCCCCGGCCTGCCGGGCGACTGGCCGGACTCCTACGAGGACGCGGACGCGCCCGGCACCCCGGCCTGGCAGGAGACGCACACGTCCGTCCCGGCGGCGGCCTGTGTGCGGATCGCCCGGGAGTTCGCGCGGACCGCCGAGCGGTCGAAGGGCCGCTGCATGATCATCATGGGGGCGGGCGTGAACCACTGGTTCCACTCCGAGACGATCTACCGCGCCTTCCTCGCCCTGCTCCAGCTGACCGGCTGCCAGGGCCGCAACGGCGGCGGCTGGGCACACTACGTGGGCCAGGAGAAGTGCCGCCCGTCGACGGGCTGGGCCTCGCTGGCCGCCGCGTCGGACTGGTCGCGCCCGCCGCGGCAGATGATCGGCACCGCGTACTGGTATCTGAACACCGACCAGTGGCGCTACGACCGGTTCCGCGCCGACGTGCTGGCCTCACCGCTGGGCGAGGGGCGGCTGGCGGGCATGGCGGGCGCGGACTGCCTGGCCCTGTCGGCGCGCTGCGGGTGGATGCCGTCGTACCCGACCTTCGACCGCAACCCGCTGGAGCTGGGCGAGGCGTTCGGCGACCCGGTGGCGCGGGCGGTGGCCGAACTGCGCGCCGGGACGCTGAAGTTCGCCTGCGAGGACCCGGACGCTCCCGAGAACTGGCCCCGCGTCCTGACCCTGTGGCGGGCCAATCTGCTGGGCTCGTCGGCCAAGGGCGCGGAGTACTTCGCCAAGCACCTGCTGGGCACGCACTCCTCGCTGCGCGCCGAGGAGGCGGCGCCGGACGAGCGGCCCCGGGACGTCGTCTGGCGGGAGGAGGCGCCCGAGGGCAAGCTCGACCTGCTGCTGTCGCTGGACTTCCGGCACACCTCCTCCACGCTGCTGTCGGACGTGGTGCTGCCCGCCGCGACCTGGTACGAGAAGCACGACCTGTCCAGCACGGACATGCATCCCTATGTGCACGCCTTCACCCCGGCCGTCGATCCGCCGTGGCAGGCGCGCACCGACTTCGACACGTTCAAGGCGCTGGCGGAGAAGCTGAGCGAGCTCGCCGCCGGGCATCTCGGCGTCCGCAAGGACCTGGTGGCCGCCCCGCTCCAGCACGACACACCGGGCGAGACGGCCCAGCCGGGCGGTGTGGTGCGGGACTGGAAGCGCGGGGAGTGCGACCCGGAACCGGGCAGGACCCTGCCGAACCTGACGGTGGTGGAGCGGGACTACACGGCGATCGGCGAGAAGTTCGCGGCACTGGGCCCGCTGGCGGAGGGCAAGGGCCTGCCCGCCAAGGGCATCACCCTGCGGCCGGACGAGGAGGTCGAGCGGCTGCGGCGGACCAACGGGGCGGTGCGCGGCGGACCGGCCGACGGGCGCCCCTCGCTGGACACGGCCGTGAAGATGGCGAACACCATCCTCGCCCTGTCCGGCACCACCAACGGCCGGCTGGCGGTGCAGGGCTTTCGCGCGCTGGAGGCGAAGACCGGCCAGGAGATGGCCCATCTGGCCGCCGAGCACGAGGGCAAGCGGATCACCTACGCGGACACCCAGTCCGCGCCCGTGCCGGTGATCACCTCGCCGGAGTGGTCGGGCAGCGAGGCGGGCGGGCGCCGCTACACGGCGTTCACGCTGAACACCGAGCACCTCAAACCCTGGCACACCCTCACCGGCCGCCAGCACTTCTTCCTCGACCACGACTGGGTGCACGAGCTGGGCGAGGCGCTGCCGGTGTACCGGCCGCCGCTGGACATGAACAAGCTGTTCGGGGAGCCGCGTCTCGGCCCCGACGGGTCACGGGAGGTGACGGTCCGTTATCTCACCCCGCACAACAAGTGGTCCATCCACTCCGAGTACCACGACAACCTGTTCATGCTGTCGCTGTCCCGGGGCGGCCAGAACATCTGGATGTCCCCGCAGGACGCCGACGCCATCGGGGTGGCCGACGACGACTGGGTGGAGGCCGTCAACCGCAACGGCGTGGTGGTGGCCCGCGCCATCGTCTCGCACCGCATGCCGCCCGGCACCGTCTACATGCACCACGCCCAGGAACGCACGGTGAACGTGCCTCTCGCCGAGGCCACCGGGATGCGCGGCGGCACCCACAACTCCCTCACCCGGCTGCTCCTCAAGCCGACCCATCTCGTCGGCGGCTACGCCCAGCTGTCCTGGGCGTTCAACTACCTCGGGCCGACGGGCAACCAGCGCGACGAGGTGACCGTGATCCGCCGCCGGAGCCAGGAGGTCGAGTACTGATGCGTGTGATGGCCCAGATCGCCATGGTGATGAACCTCGACAAGTGCATCGGCTGCCACACCTGCTCGGTCACCTGCAAGCAGGCGTGGACCAACCGGCGCGGCATGGAGTACGTCTGGTTCAACAACGTCGAGACCCGCCCCGGCCAGGGCTACCCCCGCCGCTACGAGGACCAGGAGCGGTGGCGCGGCGGCTGGGAGCTGAACCGGCGCGGCGCGCTGAAGCTCAAGGCGGGCGGGCGGCTGCGCAAGCTCGCCGGGATCTTCTCCAACCCCAGGCTCCCCGAGATCAAGGACTACTACGAGCCCTGGACCTACGACTACAAGAACCTCACCGACGCCCCGCTGGGCGCCGACTACCCGGTCGCCCGGCCCGTCTCCCAGCTCGACGGCAAGCCGATGAAGATCGAGTGGTCGGCGAACTGGGACGACAACCTGGGCGGGATGCCCGCCTACGGCGATCTGGACCCGATGGTGGAGCGCACCCGCCGGCAGGCCGCCGAGAAGGTGCGGTTCGCCTACGAGCAGACGTTCATGTTCTATCTGCCGCGCATCTGCGAGCACTGCCTGAACCCCTCCTGCGTGGCGTCCTGCCCGTCCGGCGCGCTGTACAAGCGCACCGAGGACGGTGTCGTCCTCGTCGACCAGGACCGCTGCCGGGGCTGGCGGATGTGCGTGACGGGCTGCCCGTACAAGAAGGTGTACTTCAACCACCGCACCGGCAAGGCCGAGAAGTGCACCTTCTGCTTCCCCCGCATCGAGGTCGGGATGCCGACGATCTGCTCGGAGACCTGCGTGGGACGGCTGCGCTACCTGGGGGTCGTGCTGTACGACGCCGACCGGGTGGCGGCGGCGGCCTCCGTGCCCGACGAGCGGCGACTGTACGAGGCCCAGCTCGGCGTCTTCCTCGACCCGCACGATCCCGGGGTGCGGCGGGCGGCGGAGGCGGCGGGCATCCCGCACGACTGGCTGGAGGCGGCCCGGCGCTCCCCGGTGCACGCGCTGGTCAGCCGCTACCGGGTGGCGCTCCCGCTGCATCCGGAGTACCGGACGCTGCCGATGGTCTGGTACATCCCGCCGCTGTCGCCCGTGGTCGAGGCGCTGACGGAGACCGGGCACGACGGGGAGGACGCCCGCAACCTGTTCGGGGCGATCGACACCCTGCGCATTCCGCTGGAGTACCTGGCGGAGCTGTTCACGGCCGGGGACACCGGGCCGGTGCGGGCGTCACTGGAGAAGCTGGCCGCGATGCGCTCCCACATGCGGGCGGTCAACCTCGGCGAGGAACCCGATCCGGCCGCCGCTGCCGCCGTCGGCATGCGCCCGGAGGAGATCGAGGAGATGTACCGGCTGCTGGCCATCGCCAAGTACGAGGAGCGGTACGTGATCCCGACGGCGGCGGTCGGGGACGCGCGGCGGCTGGAGGAGTCGGCGCTGCCGGACGTGTGCAGTCTGGACCACGACGGCGGGCCCGGCATGGGCGGCGACGGCCCGTTCGGACGGGACTCGGGACGCAGACGGCTGCCGCTGGTGCCGGTGGAGAACTTCCACATCCTGCGCCGGCGGCAGACCGCGGACGACGAGCGGGAGGTGTGATGCCCGGTTTCGAGGTGCTGTACCAGGCGGCGGCGCTCTGCCTGACCTATCCCGACGAGGAGTTCCGGGCCCGGCTGCCGCTGCTGCGGGAGGCGGCCCCGCAGCTGCGGGAGTTCACCGACCACGCGGCCGTGACGGCGCCGGAGGAGCTGGAGGCGCACTACGTGCGGGTCTTCGACCTGAAGAACCGGCACAGCCTGTATCTGAGCTGGTGGCGGGATGGCGACACCCGGCGCCGCGGGCTGTCGCTGGTCCGGTTCAAGGAGCTCTACCGCGCCCACGGCCTGGAGTGCACCGGCGAGGAACTGCCCGACTTCCTGCCCGCGGTGCTGGAGTTCGCGGCCCGCACCGGCAACATCGACCCGCTCGTCGAGCACCGCGACGCCCTGGAGCTGCTGCGCGGCCGCCTCACCGATTTCGGCACCCCGTACGCGTGTGTCCTGGACGCCGTCTGCGCCACCCTTCCCCCCGCACCCGCCGGAGCCCGCCCATGACCGTCTTCCTCTGGGGCGTGCTGCCGTACGCCGCGTTCGTGCTGCTCGTCGCCGGGCTGGTCTGGCGGCACCGCTACGACCGGTTCGGCTGGACGACCCGTTCCTCCCAGGTGTACGAGTCGAAGCTGCTGAACATCGCCTCGCCCGTCTTCCACTACGGCATCCTCTTCGTCCTCGTCGGCCATCTGATCGGCCTGTTCGTGCCGGAGTCGTGGACGGACGCGGTGGGCATGGACGAACACGCCTACCACCTGCTGTCGCTCTACAGCGGCACCGCGGCCGGGGTGCTCGCGGTCGCCGGGATCGCGATGCTGATCTACCGGCGCCGCACCAACGCGCCGGTGTTCCGCTCGACCACCGCCAACGACAAGCTCATGTACGTCCTGCTGCTCGCGGCGATCGTGCTGGGCATGGTCGCCAAGCTCGCCCACACCTCCGGCAGCGGCTACGACTACCGGCACACCATCGCCCCCTGGTCGCGCGGCCTGTTCACGCTCCGGCCGGACACCGCCCTGATGGAGGGCGTGCCGGTGCTGTACCAGGTGCACGCCGTGGTCGGCATGGTGCTGATCGCGCTGGTGCCCTACACCCGCCTGGTGCACATGTTCAGCGCGCCGGTGCAGTACCTGATCCGCCCCTACGTGGTCTACCGCAGCCGCGACCCCCGCGGGCTGGGGCCGCGCCCGGACCGGCCGGGATGGGAGCGGGCGGAGCTGTGAGCACGCCCCGGCCGCGTCCCCGCGCGGGCCGGTCGCGGTTCAGGCGGCCGGTCCCTTGGTGTCCTTGTCGTCGTCGACGATCTCCGCGTCGACCACCCCCTCCTCGTCCCGGGGCCCGGTGGGCCGCTCGGTGGGCTGCTCGCCACCCGCCGCGCCCGGCGGCTGCCCTCCTTGCGCGTACATCGCCTGGCCCATGCGCTGGCTGACCGAGGCGAGCTTCTCGATGCCGTCCCGCAGGGCGGGGGTGTCGGCGTTGCGCTCCAGCAGGCCCTTCAGCTCGGCGACGGCCGACTCCACCTCCAAGCGGGTGCCGTCGGGGACCTTGTCGCCGCTGTCCCGCAGGAACCGCTCCGTCTGGTAGACGAGCTGCTCGCCCTGGTTGCGGGTCTCGGCGGCCTCGCGGCGCCTGCGGTCTTCCTCGGCGTACTCCTCGGCCTCCCGCATCATGCGGTCGATGTCCTCCTTGGGCAGCGCCGAGCCGCCGGTGACGGTCATCTTCTGCTCGCGGCCGGTCGCCAGGTCCTTGGCGGAGACGTGCATGATGCCGTTGGCGTCGATGTCGAAGGCGACCTCGATCTGCGGGACGCCGCGCGGGGCGGGCGGCAGGCCGGTGAGGTCGAAGGTGCCGAGCTTCTTGTTGTAGGCGGCGATCTCCCGCTCGCCCTGGTAGACCTGGATGCCGACCGAGGGCTGGTTGTCGGTGGCCGTGGTGAAGATCTCCGAGCGCCGGGTCGGGATCGTCGTGTTCCGCTCGATCAGCTTGGTCATGATGCCGCCCTTGGTCTCGATGCCCAGGGACAGCGGGGTGACGTCGAGGAGCAGGACGTCCTTCACGTCGCCGCGCAGCACGCCCGCCTGGAGGGCCGCGCCGACGGCCACCACCTCGTCGGGGTTGACGCCCTTGTGCGGGTCCTTGCCGGTGAGCTCGCGGACCAGCTCGGTGACCGCGGGCATCCGGGTGGAGCCGCCGACCAGGATCACGTGGTCGATCGCGGAGAGCTTGATCCCGGCGTCCTTCACCGCCTGGTGGAAGGGCTTCTTGCACCGGTCCAGCAGATCGGCGGTGAGCTCCTGGAACTGGGCGCGGGTGAGCTTCTCCTCCAGGTGCAGCGGCCCCTCGGCGGAGGCCGTGATGTAGGGCAGGTTGATGCTGGTCTCGGTGGAGGACGACAGCTCGATCTTGGCCTTCTCGGCACCCTCGCGCAGCCGCTGCGAGGCCATCTTGTCCTTGCCCAGGTCGATGCCGTACTGGCCCTGGAAACGCTTGACGAGGTACTCGACGACGCGCTGGTCCCAGTCGTCGCCGCCCAGGTGCGTGTCGCCGTTGGTGGCCTTCACCTCGATGACGCCCTCGCCCATCTCCAGCAGCGACACGTCGAAGGTGCCGCCGCCGAGGTCGAAGACGAGGACGGTCTGGTCGTTCTCCTTGTCCAGGCCGTACGCCAGCGCCGCGGCCGTCGGCTCGTTGATGATCCGCAGCACCTTCAGGCCGGCGATCTCCCCGGCCTCCTTGGTGGCCTGCCGCTGGGCGTCGTCGAAGTAGGCGGGCACGGTGATCACCGCGTCGGTGACGTCCTCGCCCAGGTACGCCTCCGCGTCCCGCTTGAGCTTTTGCAGCACCCGGGCGGACAGCTCCTGCGCCCGGTAGCGGGTGCCGTCGATCGAACCCTGGTCGGGGAAACGCCAGTGCGCGTCGCCCATGTGCCGTTTCACGGAGCGCGCGGTGCGCTCGACGTTGGTCACGGCCTGCCGTTTGGCGACCTCCCCGACCAGTACCTCGCCGTTCTTCGCGAAGGCGACCACCGACGGCGTGGTCCGGGCACCCTCCGCGTTGGCGACGACCGTCGGCTCACCGCCCTCCAGGACGGCCACCACCGAGTTCGTGGTGCCGAGATCGATACCGACCGCGCGTCCCATCGCCGTCCCCTTCCCTCAGGGCACATCTCCCGATTCCAGCACAAATCCGGAGTGCGCCGTTGTCAATGGGAGGGCAGGGGCGTCCGGTCGCGCGGGCCGCCCGCGGAGGGCGGCCCGCGCGACCGGGCGGTGCGGGCGAGCGGTCAGGCGAGCTTCGCGGACAGCGTGATCGGTACCGCCTTCAGGGCCTGGCTGACCGGGCAGTTCGCCTTGGCGTCCTCGGCGGCGGCGACGAAGCCGTCGTTGTCGAGCCCGGCGACGGTGCCCTCGACGGTGAGGTGGATGCCGGTGATGCCCTCACCCGGCTGGAAGGTGACGTCGGCGGAGGTGACCAGCTTGGTGGGCGGGGTGCCGGCGCCGGCCAGGGCGTGCGACAGCGCCATCGAGAAGCAGCTGGAGTGGGCGGCGGCGATCAGCTCCTCGGGGCTGGTCTTGCCGTTCGGCTGCTCGGCGCGCGACGGCCACGACACCGGCTGCTGTCCGATGCCGGAGGAGTCGAAGGTGACGACGCCGTTCCCCTCGAGCAGGTTGCCTTCCCAGACGGTGTGTGCGGAGCGCGTGGTTGCCACGACGGTTCCTTTCGAAAAACTGCCTCGGTCGTTGTCGTTGGGCCCCGTTTCCGGTGTCCCAGGGCCCATACGATCACACTCCGGCCCCGCTCACCGGCAAGACCGCCCTACGGACGGACCGGCGGGCCCCCACGCGCCCCGGGGCGATCCCGGGGACGGGCTTCAGGCGGCCTTCTGGCGGCGGGCCGCCATCACCGCGTACACCAGCACGCCCGCGAACAGGAACAGCACACCCTGGTAGACGGCCGCGTAGCCGGCGCCCGCGACGAGCCACATGGAGAAGGCGGCGGCGACGGCCGCGACCACGGCGTCCCGCACCAGCCTGCGCCGGTCGACCAGGTCACGCCGCCCCGACACGAGGTGGAAGATCTGCGCGGCGGTCGCCAGCAGGTAGGGCACGGTGGCGGTGAAGGTGGTGACGAGGACCAGGACCTCGAAGACCTTCGCCGACCCGGCCATGTAGTTGTAGACGGTCAGCAGCGAGGCGAGGACGACGGTGACGCCCACGCCGACGGTGGGCACGCCGCGCCGCTTGCGCGCGAAGGCGGCCGGGAAGAGCCCGTCCTTCGCGGCGGCGTAGGGGGTCTGGGCGCTCAGCAGGGTCCAGCCGTTGAGGCAGCCGGTGATCGACACCAGCGCGGCCAGCGCGACGGCCCAGCCGCCCCAGGTGCCGCCGAACATGGCGTTCACGGCGTCCGAGAAGGGCGCGGTGGACTCCACCAGGCGGTCGTGGGCGACGGTGCCGAACACCGAGAGCGTGCCCAGCAGATAGACGAGCGCCGCGCCGGCGGTGCCGATGACGGTGGCGAGGCCCACGGTGCGCCGCGGGTTCCTGACCTCGCCGGCGCTCACGGCGGCCGACTCCACGCCCAGGTAGGAGAAGAGCAGGATCGCCGCCGACGCGGAGACGGCGCCGGTCAGGCTGCCGTCGCCGGCGTGGAAGGGGCCGAGGTTGTCCGGGTCGAAGAAGAACAGGCCGCCGAACGCGACCAGCAGCAGCGGCGCGAACTTCAGGACGGTGGCGACCAGCTGGACGGCGCCGACGTAGCGGGTGCCGGCGAAGTTGGCCAGCGCGGGCAGCCACTGCACGACCAGCGCGGCCAGGCAGGCGGTCCAGCGGTGGTCGTTCACCGGGACCAGGACGTCGAGATAGCCGACGGCGGCGACGGCCAGGGCCGCGTTCGACACCCAGGAGGTGATCCAGTACGCCCAGGCGGCGAGGAAGCCGGCGAAGTCGCCGAAGGCCCCGCGGGCGTAGACGTAGGGTCCGCCGGTACGCGGGTCGCGCTGGGCGAGCCGGCCGAAGACCAGCGCGAGGGCGATGGCGCCGACGGTCAGGACGCCGAAGGCGACCAGGCTGACCGTGCCGAAGGGTGCCACGGAGGCCGGGAGCAGGAAGATGCCGCCGCCGATGATGTTGCCCATGACCAGGGCGGTGGCGACGGGCAGCCCGAAACGGCGGGCATGGCGGCCGGAGCCGCCGGTGGGGTCCTCGGCCGGTGCGGGGTCCGCGGGGGTCTCCTGCGGGGCCGGAGCCGACGGGGGGACGGTTCCGGTGACGTGCATGGGGTGGTGCGCCTCTCGTCGTACTGGTGTCCGGGATCGCCGGACGGCGCCCATGGTCCGGCATGCTCCGAGGCCGCGCCAAATCACGCGCTTTTGTTCTGCAACCCCCCGTCCGACACCGCAAAAGGTGCGCTGTCGCGGGCTTCGGACGGGGAATCGTCCAGGGGCACCTGCGGGCCGTTCACCTCGCCCAGCCAGCGGCGCAGCACCCGGTGCACCTGCTCGGCGCCGACCAGCCGCGCCCCGTCGGCGACCGGCGGGGAGAAGGCGGCCGGGGCGAGCAGGAAGGCCCGGGACTGGGCGCCGCCGAGTCCCCCGTGGGAGCCGATCTGCTCCTCGAAGGCGAGGACCTCGCCGTCGGCCGGGTCGTAGAAGGAGTTGACCATGATGTCGGCGGTGTGCGGGAAGGAGTGGGTGCGGCGGACGGCGTCGGCGGCGCCGGGTCCGAACACGGCGAGCGGGCCGGGGTCCTCGTCGAGCCGGTCCAGGGGGATCTCCACGCCGCGGGCACCGAGCACGACCCCGCCGTGCCGCTCGCTGGCCACCAGCAGGAAGCCGATGCCGGGGTGGTTGGCGAGGGTCGGCAGCAGCGCCGGGTGGCGGGCGTCGATCTCCTCCTTGGTCATCCGGTGCCCGACGTCCGGGAAGGAGACCAGGCCCAGGTTGCCCGAGGCGAGCACGATCGGCTCCGAGCGGCGTCCGGCGGGCGGCCGCTGTGCGCCGCCCTCCTCAACGGGGCGGCGCAGGGCGGCGCGCACCGCGTTGCGGGCCTCGGCGCCGCTGCGGGTGCGCCGGGCCCGGCGCGGCACGGGCAGCCCGCAGCCGGCCCGCACCAGGTCGCCGAGGGTGAGGCCGTAGCGGGCGCGAAAGGTCTCGCCGGGGCTCTGTCCGTGGTCGGACAGGACGACGATCCGGTACGGGCGGGGGGCGTGCTCGGCGACCTTCTCGATCAGCGCGAGGGCGCGGTCCAGGCGCTGGAGGACCTTCTCGGCGTCGCGGCTCGCGGGCCCGGAGTGGTGCGCCACCTCGTCGTAGGCGACGAGATCGGCGTAGACGGCGGTGCGCCCGGCGAGCATGTCCCCCATCACCGCGGCGACGACGACGTCCCGCTCGACGACGGTGGCGAAGGCGCGGACGAAGGGGTAGAGGCCGCCGCGCGAGACCCGGGGGCGCTCCTTGCGCAGGCGGGCCCGGGTGGACTGGGCGATCTCCCGGGCGACCTCGGCGGCGAAGGACATCGCGGTGCGCACCGCGTTGGCCGGGTCGGAGAAGTAGGCGAAGTAGCCGGCCCGGGAGCGGTTCTCGGGGCTGCGGCGGCGGGTGGCGATGGACAGCACGAGGGCCTGTTCGCCGGCGCCGCCGCTGAAGAGGTTGCCGCGGCTGGCGCCGTCGACGGTGAGCAGCCCGCCGTGCCCGGCGTCCCGGGCGGCGCGGTGCTGGAGCAGGGCGGCGCTGGCCGGGCGGTTGCAGACCATCACCTCGCCGCGGTCCTTCTCGTACCAGCGGAACGCCGGGACGTCGTGGTTGCTCCCGTGCAGGATGCCGAGCTGGCTGGCGCCGGTCTGGCTGGACCAGTCGGTGCGCCAGGGGACGATCCGGTGGGTGGCGGGCCGGCCGTCGCCGCCGCCCAGCCAGCGGGCGACGGTGGGCATCAGGCCCCTGCCGACGGCGTCCAGCAGGAGGTCGTGGCCGACGCCGTCGAGCTGCACGAAGACGGTGCCGGGGGTGACGGGGCAGGGCGGTCCGGCACGGCGCCGGCGGCGGTCGGCGAGGCGGTACAGGCGGCGCCGGTAGGCGTCGTCGTCGCGGACGGCCAGGGCGGCGCCGGTGGCGGAGGCGACGGCGGACATGACGGCGGCCACCACCACCGCGGTCTCCGGGGCGACCGCGCCGCGCGCGGCCGGGTTCAGATGCAGCGCGAGCAGCAGCAGGGCGCCGTTGAGGAAGAAGACCAGCAGTCCGAGGACGAGCGCCGGCACCAGCAGCAGCAGCCGGACCAGCAGGGGCCACACCAGGGCGGACAGCAGGCCGAAGGCACCGGCGCCGGAGGCGGCGGTGACCGCGATGGTGGTGGCGCTGTCGCCGTCGGCGGACTGGAGCTGGAAGTCCGGCAGGAGGCCGGCGAGCACCAGCATGGTGACCGTGGAGACGGCCCACACCGCGACACTGCGCCCGATCTGGCTGGCGGCCCTCCGCCAGCGTCCTTGGCCCACGCTCAGCACACCTCACGTCCCGGCCCGTCGACGGCGCGGGCCCCTCCCCACCCTGTCACAACGGTCCGACGTGCCTGTTCGTCCCCCCGGGACCGCTGCCCGGCCGGGCGGTGCGCGCGCCTCGCGGCGGCGTCAGCGTCCGTCGTAGCCGGCCGTCGGCATCGACAGCCGGCGGTGGACGCGGGCCTTCATCTCGGCGTCGTAGGCGGGCTCGGCCCGGCCGACCGTCTCCACGCGCACCCCGCGCCGCGCGCATTCCTCGGTGAACTCCTCGACCGACGACAGCGCGCTCTCCAGCACCCGGCGGCTGGGCGCCACGAACAGGTCGGTCCCCGGGCGCACGCCCTCCCATAAGGCGTCGTGGTCGGGCCGCAGGCCCCGCACCAGCAGTTCCCTGGTGACGACGTAGCCGTGCTCGGCGGCCCAGCGGGCGCACATGGCGTGCTGCCCGCGGGAGTCCACCAGGAAGGGGTCGGCGTCCAGTTCCTCCAGCGGCGTCAGACTCGCGATCGCCGTCACCCGGACCGGCCTCATGCGTCCCCCTCACCTCCGGTGCTCGCCGCCGACCCTACCCCTGGACGTAGGCTTCGGGGAGTCGCGCGAAGGAGGCGAAGAGGTGCCGGTGGAGGTCACCTGGTGGGGTCACGCCACCTGCACGGTGGAGGACTCGCACATACGTGTGCTCACGGATCCCCTGTTCACCCGCCGGCTCGCCCATCTGCGCCGCCGGCGCGGGGCCCTGCCACCGCCGGACGCCCGGCGCGCGGACGTGGCGCTGGTGTCGCACCTGCACGCCGACCATCTCCACGTGCCGTCGCTGGCGCGGCTCGCGCCGGGCACGCGCCTGCTCGTGCCCCGGGGCGCGCGACGGGCGGTGCCGGGGCTGCGCCGGCTGCGCCATCTGCGGGTGAGCGAGGTGGCGCCCGGCGACGTCACGGCCGTCGGGGACCTCGTCGTCCGGGCCGTGTCGGCGCGGCACGACGGGCGGCGGCTGCCCTTCGGGCCGCACCGCTCCCCCGCTCTCGGCTATGTCGTCGAGGGCGAGGCCAGGACGTACTTCGCCGGGGACACCGGTCTGTTCGACGAGATGGAGAAGGAGGTCGGGCCGGTCGACGTGGCGCTGCTGCCGGTGGGCGGCTGGGGGCCGTTCCTCGGGGAGGGGCATCTGGACGCGGGCCGGGCGGCCGAGGCGCTGGCCCGGCTGGAGCCGGGGAGCGCGGTGCCGGTGCACTACGGCACGTACTGGCCGATCGGGATGGACGCCGTGCGCCCCCATGAATTCCACGCGCCGGGGGATGACTTCGTGCGCCTGGCGGCGCTGCGCGCGCCGGGCGTGGCGGTGCACCGGCTCGCGCACGGTGAGAGCGTGCGTCCGGAGGTCACGCGGTGAGCTGGCTGACCGCCGCCTCGACGACCGTACCGCCGGAGACCACGCAACAGGCGCTGGGCTACCCGTCGCTGTTCCTGCTGGTGCTGATCGGGGCGCTGGTGCCGGTGGTGCCGACGGGCGCGCTGGTGAGTTCGGCGGCGGTGGTGGCCTTCCACCAGACGGCGCCGTTCGCGCTGGCGCTGGTGCTGGCGACGGCGTCGCTGGCCGCGTTTGCCGGGGACGTGGCGCTGTACTGGCTGGGGCGGCGCGGCATGGGCTCGAAGAACGGCTCGCGCTGGCTGGAGGCGATCCGGGCGCGGGCGCCGGAGGACCGGCTGGCGCAGGCGCAGGAGAAGCTGGCCGGTCACGGTGTCGCGGTGCTGGTGCTGTCCCGGCTGGTGCCGGCGGGCCGGATCCCGGTGATGCTGGCCTGCCTGATGGCGCGGTGGCCGCTGCGCCGTTTCGCCCGGGGCAATCTGCCGGCCTGCCTGGCCTGGGCGGTGACCTACCAGCTGATCGGCATTCTGGGCGGTTCGCTGTTCGCGGAGCCGTGGGAGGGCGTGGCCGCGGCGGTCGCGCTGACGGTGCTGGTCAGCGCGGCGCCGGGGGTGTGGCGGCGGCTGCGGGGCGCGGCCGCGCGGTAGCTCACTCCAGGATCCGCGAGCCTCCCACCGGCAGGTCCCACAGGTCCTGCCGGGGCAGGCCCGCCCGTGCCCAGGCGGCGCGGACCCGGGTGAGGGGTTCGAGGACCGGCTCGGCGGACAGCACGAACGTCCCCCAGTGCATGGGGGCCATGCGGCGGGCGCCGAGGTCCTGCGCGGCGCGGACCGCCTCCTCCGGGTCGCAGTGGACGTCGCGCAGCCACCAGCGGGGGTCGTAGGCGCCGATGGGGAGCAGGGCGAGGTCGATGCCGGGGTAGCGGCGGCCGATGCGGGAGAACCAGTGGCCGTAGCCGGTGTCGCCGGCGAAGTACACGCGCTGTCCGTCGGGGGCGGTGAGGACCCAGCCGCCCCACAGGGTGCGGCAGGTGTCGGTGAGGGTGCGCTTGGACCAGTGGTGGGCGGGGACGAAGTCGAAGCGGACGCCGTGCAGTTCGGCCGCCTCCCACCAGTCCAGCTCGGTGACGCGGGTGAAGCGGCGGCGGTGGAACCAGCGTCCCAGTCCGGCGGGCACGAACACCGGGGTGTCGCGCGGGAGTCTGCGCAGCGTGGGCGCGTCCAGGTGGTCGTAGTGGTTGTGGCTGATGACGACCGCGTCGATGTGCGGCAGGGCGTCCCAGGCGACGCCCACGGGGGTGACCCGGGCGGGCGTGCCGATGATGCGGCGGGACCAGACGGGATCGGTGAGCACCGTCAGCCCCCCGATCCGCACCACCCAGCTGGCGTGTCCCGCCCAGGTGACGGCGATGGTGCGGGCGTCGACGCGGGGCAGCGGGCCCGGCTCGAACGGCAGCCGGGGGATGTCGGCGAGCCCTTCGGGCCCGGGTCTGACGGCACCCTCGCGGGCGAACCGGGCGAATGCCTTCAGGCCGGGCAGCGGGGCGGTCAGCCGGTCGTGGAACGTCCGCGGCCACACCCGGCGTTCGGCCAGCGGCCGGGGCTCGGCGAGCGGCGGGAGGGGGCCCGCCGCGGGTGACGTGGCCGCCTGGGCTCCGGTCTCCCGGGGAGGCGTGCCGGCGATCGTGGTCGACTCGGGCTGCTGCGTCATCGAGGAGGCTCCCATCGCTGAGCGTCGTGGAGGTCGCCGAAGACCGACTTCACGGTGGTCAACGCGCGTCGCACCTGGGGCAGTTCCAGCGGTGCGGGCGAGCCGAGGCAGGCCGCGCGTTCGTCCTCCGTGTCCCCCAGCAGGGGGCTGGTGGACAGCCGTACGCGCAGGGCGCCGAGGTCGTCGCCGAAGCGGTGGCCGCCGGGCGCGGGCATGCCGAGCCGGCCGGTCAGGAAGTCCTCCAGGTCCTGGGCGTCGCCGACGCCGCGCGCGGTCAGCGCGCCGCGCAGCGGGGCCAGGTCGGCGTACAGGTGGCGGCCGGCGCGCGGGGGGCGGGCGAGGGCGCCCGCCGCGACGACGGCGGCGTGCGCGGCGCCGGCCACGCGCGCGTGCAGGCGTACGGCCGCCGCGCGGTGCTCGGTGAGCGGCTCGGGCTCGGCCAGGGCGTACCCGGCCGCGGCGGCGACCGGCGCGGCGACGCGCGCGTCGAGGGCGGTGAGCACGTCGAGCACACGCGCGTGCAGGCCGTCCCCGGCGGCGGACGCGGGGAAGCGGGCGACGGCGGCCGGCCAGCCGGCCGGGAGCAGGGCACCGGCCAGGTCGGTGACGACGGTGACCCGCTCGGGCAGCATCTCGGCGGGGCTGAGCAGCACCGTGTCGCGGGGATCGTGCAGGGTGTCGCGCCAGGTCTCGTCGCTGGCCAGGTGGAGCCCTTCGGCGGCGGCGGCCTCCACCGTCTCGTGCAGCAGTTCGGGCGGGGCGACGGTGGCGGTCGGGTCGTCGGCGACGGAGAGGACCAGCAGGCGCGGGTCGCCGCCTTCGGCGCGGACCCGGCGCACGGTCTCCAGCAGGGCGTACGGATCGGGCACCCCGCCGCACTCGGCGGGCGTCGGGACGTGGAAGGCGGGCCGCCCCAGCAGGCGGGCGTACGGCCCCCACCAGGCGGCGCAGGGGCGCGGTACGAGGACGTCGCCGCCGAGCGCGGCGGTCAGCGCCAGCAGCAGGGCGGGGGCGCCGGGCGCGGCGGCCACGGCGCCGGGCTCGCAGGACAGCCCGCGCCGGGCCCAGTAGCCGCAGGCGGCCTCCCTGAGGGCGGGGCCGCCGCCGACCGGTTCGCCGGCGGTCCGGGACGCCGCCGCGGCGAGGATCCCGGACAGCCCGGGCGGCACGGGCAGCCCGTCGCCGGGGAGCGGCGGCCCGTAGCGGACGGGGCCGTGGCCTTCGGTGGCCGTCCGCCGCATGCCTCACCTCCGCGCAGTCCGTGGCGCCGTGCCGTGGCTTCCCGCCGCCTCGCGTACTCCGTGGCCGCCGGTCCGGTGGGCGACCACGGGCACTGAGTACCCACGGTGGCGCCAGGTCATGAGCGCGGGGCGGCGTTGCGCGGATCACAGCGCCGGGCGCGGGGACGTGCGGTCCGGTCACCGAGGCCCGCTTCCGGGGTGGGCGGCCAAGGTGTCCCCGCGTGCCCGCAGCCGGTGTACGGCGGCTCCCGCCGCGCCCGCGATCAGGAGGCCGCCGGCGACCACCGCCGGTACGCAGGGGGTGAACGCGCCGCCCTGCCCGGCCCGCACGCCGTGCCGGGCCACCGCGCCGCCGCAGGGCTCACCCCGGGGCCCGTGCGGCGCGGCGGGGGTGGGGCAGGGCCGGGGGGTGCCACCGGCACAGGCGCCCGCGTGCCCCGCGCCCTCGGGGCACGGCCCGGCCGTGCCGCCGGCCCGGGAGACCAGGAGTTTCGCGCTCCAGGGCACGCCCCGCCCGCCGCCGGGCGGTGCCGGGCAGGTGCCGTCGACGGTCCACGCCGAGTCCGTCGCGGCCGCGTCCGGCTCGCCCTCGAAGCTCTCGGCGGGGGCGATGCGGGCCGTGCCGCGGTAGGCGGCGCCGGGTGCCGTGGCATCGCCGCCGGAGACCTTGCGGAGCGGGACGGTGCCCTCGTCGAAAGCCGGTGAGCTGGCGTCGAGGGCGGCGGGCGCGGCACCCCCGGCCGAGTCGCAGGTGACAGAGACGGTGACGCTGTCGCCGGGTGCGACGGCCCCGGGGGCGACCCGCGCGGCCGGCCCGCCCGGCTCCACCGGCTCCACCGGTTCCTCGGCGTCCTCCGAGCCCGGCTCCACCGGTTCCGGGGCATCGTCCGCGTCCGGGACCACCGGTTCCTCGGCATCACGTGAGCCCGGAACCCCCGGCCCCACGGCATCACGCGAGTCCGGAACCACCGACTCCGGGGCACCGTCCGCGTCCGGGACCACCGGTTCCTCGGCATCGGCATTGCCCAATCCCGGCTTCCCCGGTCCGCCGCCGCCCAGGTCGTCCGGCACCACCGGCTCGTCCCCGCCCGGGTCGTCCGGCATCACCGGTTCGCCCTGGCCCGGGTCATCCGGCATCACCGGTTCGCCCTGGCCCGGGTCATCCGGCACCGACGGATCGGCGGCGCCGCCCGTCCCCGGCTCCCCCGGTACGACGGGCTCCTCGGCAGGCGCGGCGGCGCGCTCCCCCGGCGCCCGCGGCTGGGCGGCGCTTCCCGCGCGCGGCTCCTGCGGCGCCCCGGGTGCCGCGGCGGCGGCCGCGGCGGGGACACCCAGGGCGGCGCTGGCCAGGACGGCGGCGGACAGGGCACGTGCGGTGCGACGCATGGGACGGGCTCCTTCGAGCGACGGCTGCGGGGGCACGTCGCTCGCGCCCCCGTTGAGCCATCACAGCCCGCCCGTCACCGGCCCGCGCGCGGCCGGGCACCATTCGCGCGACGGTGCCGCCCGTTCGGGTGAGGCGGGACCACACGGACCCGGGTGCACTCGGGTGCGAGTCCAACGGACTCTCTGCTTCGGATAGCGCTCGGCGGGAAGTCGCGTCCCTGGCGGCAGACGCGAAGAACGCGAGAGCGGGAATCAGGGAGGACAAGCGATGGAAACAGCTCGCGGCTCCAGTATCGACGGCGGCGGCCATCTGGCGTTGATCGCCCTGGGTATCGCGGTCGTCTGCTTCATCATCGCCGCCGTCGCGTCACGGAGGAAGCGTCAACGATAGGACGGGCGCGGCTCCCGGTCTCCGGGTACCGAGAGCGGCCGTGCGCCGGCGGGCAGGGGACCGGCGGGGCGGACCGGGGCCGCGCCCCGGCGATGTTTTCCGGCATCCCGCCCGGTGACTCGTACGGCTGCCGCCGGCAACACCCCCGACGACCCACCTCCTGGAGGTCCGTACATGAGCACCAAGGTCTCCGACCACGTCCTGCGACGGCTGCGCGAATGGGGCGTCGACCATGTGTTCGGCTACCCGGGCGACGGCATCAACGGCCTGCTCGCCGCCTGGGGCCGCGCCGGCAACGAGCCCCGTTTCGTGCAGTCCCGGCACGAGGAGATGTCCGCGTTCCAGGCGGTCGGGTACGCCAAGTTCAGCGGCCGGCTCGGCGTGTGCGCCGCCACGTCGGGGCCGGGCGCGATCCACCTGCTCAACGGGCTGTACGACGCCAAGCTCGACCACGTCCCGGTGCTGGCGATCGTGGGGCAGACCCACCGCACCGCGATGGGCGGCTCCTATCAGCAGGAGGTGGACCTGCACACCCTCTACAAGGACGTCGCCTCCGAGTTCGTGGAGACCGTGACGGTGCCCGAGCAGCTCCCGAACGTGCTGGACCGGGCGATCCGCACCGCGTACGCGCGCCGCTGCCCCACCGCGGTCATCATCCCCGGCGACGTGCAGGAGCTGGACTACTCGCCGCCCACCCACGCGTTCAAGATGGTGCCCTCCAGCCTGGGGCGCGGCGAGTGGACCGCGATCCCCTCCGAGGAGTCCGTGCGGCGGGCGGCGGAGGTCCTCAACGCCGGTGACAAGGTGGCGATCCTGGTCGGGCAGGGCGCGGCCGGGGCCCGGGCGGAGGTGGAGCGGCTCGCCGAGCTGCTGGGGGCCGGGGTGGCCAAGGCGCTGCTCGGCAAGGACGTGCTGAGCGACGACCTGCCGTACGTCACCGGCTCGATCGGCCTGCTCGGCACGCGGCCGAGCTACGAGCTGATGCGGGACTGCGACACGCTGCTGACCATCGGGTCCTCCTTCCCGTACTCGCAGTTCCTGCCGGAGTACGGCAAGGCGCGGGGCGTCCAGATCGACCTGGACCCGCACATGGTGGGCATGCGCTACCCGTACGAGGTGAATCTCGTCGGCGACGCGAAGGCCACGCTGGAACGGCTGATCCCGCTGATCGACGGCGCTCGCGGGCGGGAGTGGTTCGAGACGGTGTGCGACAACGTCCGGCACTGGCGCGACGTGATGGAGCGGCGCGCGGGCCTGGAGGCCGACCCGGTCAACCCGGAGTACGTCGCCCGCGCCCTGGACCCGCTGCTGCCCGAGAACGCGATCGTCACCTCCGACTCGGGCTCCACCGCGAACTGGTACGCCCGGCATGTGACCATGCGGCCCGGGATGCGCGGTTCGCTGTCCGGCACGCTGGCGACGATGGGCTGCGCGGTGCCGTACGCGATCGGCGCGAAGTTCGCCCACCCCGACCGGCCGGTGGTCGCCCTGGCGGGGGACGGCGCGATGCAGATGAACGGGCTCGCGGAGATGATCACCGCGGCGAAGTACCGGGATCTGTGGCAGGACCCGCGGCTAGTGGTGGGCGTGTGGAACAACCGCGACCTGAACCAGGTCACCTGGGAGCTGCGGGCCATGGGCGGAGCCCCGTCGTTCGAGCCCTCGCAGGAGCTGCCGGACGTGCAGTACGCCGCGTTCGCCCGGTCGCTGGGGCTGACCGGCATCCGGGTGGAGAAGCCCGACGACGTGGAGGCGGGCTGGCGGGCCGCGCTGGAGGCGGACGGCCCCGCGGTGGTGGAGTTCCTCACCGACCCCGCGGTGCCGCCGATCCCGCCGCACGCCACCTGGGAGCAGATGGAGGCCACGGCCGCCGCGATCCTCAAGGGCGACCCGGACGCCGGCTCGGTGGTCAAGCGGGGCTTCAAGGCGAAGATGCAGGAGTTCCTGCCGGGCCGGGAGAAGAAGTAGGCCCCGGCCCGGGCCGCGCCCCGGGCCGCGCCCCGGGCCGCGCCCCGGCCGGCGGCGTCGCGCCGTTCCCCCGGCCGGGCGCGGGAAAGGCCGCCGGCGAGGACGACGACGAGCGGGGAGAGGGCGGCGCCGCCGCGCGCTCCATGCGACGCGCCATCAGGAACGCGTACGGCGACATGCCGTAGGCCAGCCGGAACTGCCGACTGAGCTGCCCGGCGGGCATGGCCGCGTCGCGGGCGAGCGCCTCCACGTCCAGCGGCCGCGCGTACTCCCGGTCGATCCGGTCACGGACGCGGCGCAGGCGTACGAGGTCGCTCAGGCGCCGCGCCTCGATGCGCGCGCGCCTCCACGCGGGGTGACACACGGAAGAAGCACTCCCCTTCGTCGAGTCGTCTTCGTCGAGTCGTCTTCGTCGAGTCGTCGAGTTGCTCGCCGGGTTCGCCGCGTTCCTCGGGGTCGTGGCTCAGCCGGTCTCCTGGATGCGGATCAGATTGCCCGCGGGATCGCGGAAGGCGCAGTCGCGGATGCCGTACGGCTGCCGGGTCGGCTCCTGCACGACCTCGGCATCGCGGGCCTGCAGCTTCTCGAACGTGCCGTCGAGGTCCGGGGTGGCCAGCAGGATCCAGCCGTAGGTGCCCTTGGCCATCATCTCGGTGATGGTGCGGCGCTCGTCCTCGGTGACCCCGGGGTCGGCGGCGGGCGGCGCCAGAAGGATGGAGGTGCCCGGCTGGCCGGCGGGGCCGACCGTGATCCAGCGCATCCGGCCCTGCCCGACATCGCTGCGGACCTCGAACTCGAGCACGTCGCGGTAGAAGGCCAGCGACGCGTCCGGGTCGTCGTGCGGGAGGGAGGTGGTGTGAATGGTGATGTCCATGACGTTCAGGCTAGGGCGGCGCCGTGCCCCCTGCTTCTCGATTCCTGATCGATCCGGGCCGGGGTCACGGTCGGGCGTCCGGCACGGCCGTGGCGGCGGCCGCGGCAGCGACCGGGTCGAGGGTGTCGGGCTGCGGGCCGGAGCCCGGGAGCAGGAGCTCCTCGTACCGGCCCAGCGCCAGTACCACGCCGAGCATGAGGACCGGGATGAGCACAGCGAACAGCACCGCCATGGTCCGTCCTTCCCGTAAAGGGGCGACGTGGGGGGAGGCGTGAGCCGGGTTCCCGCCACCCGACGGGCCAACCCCGCCCGCCGTACACCCGCACGATCCGTACCGAAATAGGGTCGGACCCATCCGAATCCGTGTCGGCGTCCGGTCTTCGGGTACGCGGTGGCCACCCCCGAGGATCTGGAGGGAGACATGCAGCGAGGCAGTGACCGCCTGAGCGTCCACCGCGACGACGAGATGAAGCACGAATTGCAGGGTCTGCTCAGGTCGGGGCACCCCACCCGCACCGAGGAGTGGCACGACCCGGAGCCGACCGCCGAGGACGATCCGGAGGTCGCGCGCGGCCCGGTGACACCGAGCCGCGGGCCGACGTACCTGGAGGCGCTCCGGCTGGAGCTGGCCCGGACCCTGACGCGCGGCGCCTTTCCCGCCAGTCCGCGGGAACTCTCCCGTGCCCTGCGCCGCGCCAACGCTCCCGACGCCCTCGTCGAGCGGGTGGAGGAGCTGCCGCACAAGGAGCGCTTCGGCAACGTCCAGCAGCTGGCCCAGGCCCTGACCGGGCCCGGCGCCGCCGGACGGGCCGGGCCCGAATAGTCCGAAGGCCCCGGCCGGGGCACCGCGGACGGCGCCGCCGGCCGGGTACATCAGGAAGGTCCCCTGCTGATGGCCGAGTTCGTGAAGGACGTGATGACCCCGGGCGTGGTCGCCGTCCGCCCGGACGCCTCGCTGGTCGAGGCGGCGCAGCTGATGCGCTCGCAGGACATCGGCGACGTGGTGGTGGCCGACGGGCAGGAGATCGTCGGCGTACTCACCGACCGTGACATCACGGTACGGGCGGTCGCGGAGGGCCTTGACCCGCTGACGGTGGGCGCCGGGTCCGTCTGCACCCCGGATCCGCTGGTGGTCGCGCCGTACGACCCCGTGTCGGCGGCGGAGGCACTGATGCGGGAGCAGGCGGTACGCCGGCTGCCGGTCGTGGAGAACGGGCTGCCGGTCGGGATGGTGAGCCTCGGCGATCTGGCCGAGGCGGAGGATCCCGCCTCGCCGCTCGCCGACATCAGCCGCGCCACGCCGGACGCCCGCGACGCCCGGGACGCCCGCGGCGGCCCCCCGCCGCCACCCGCCTGAGCGGAAGCGGAAGCCGCAGCGAAAGCAAGGAAAGGAACACGGAACACCATGCGCATCGCTTTTCTCACCGCACCGGAAGGTGTCGAACAGGTCGAGCTGACCAAGCCGTGGCAGGCCGCGGTGGACGCCGGGCACGAGCCGGTGCTCGTGTCGACGAAGGCGGGTGAGATCCAGGCCTTCGACCATCTCGACAAGGCGGACACCTTTCCCGTGGACGAGGTGGTCGGCGAGACGTCGGCCGACTCGTTCGGCGGGCTGGTCCTGCCGGGCGGCGTGGCCAACCCCGACTTCCTGCGGATGGACGACAAGGCCGTGGCGTTCGTGAAGGACTTCTTCGACCAGGGCCGCCCGGTCGCCGCGATCTGCCACGCCCCGTGGACGCTGGTCGAGGCGGACGTCGTCCGCGACCGGGTCCTGACCTCCTGGCCGAGCCTGCGGACCGACATCCGCAACGCGGGCGGCACCTGGGTCGACGAACAGGTCCAGGTCTGCGACCACGGCCCCAACCGGCTGATCACCAGCCGCAAGCCGGACGACCTGAAGGCGTTCTGCGAGACGTACGTCGCGGAGTTCGCCCGGGCGGGCGGCTGAACCGGCGGACCGGCGTACCCACGCCGCACGGCGCGGGCCCGGTCCTCCCTCCGCCGACGGACAGGGAGGACCGGGCCCGCGCACACGTGCCGGCCCGCCGGTTCTTCACCGGCGACCGCGCCCGGCCTCACGCGCCGGGAGTCGCCGACTCCCCGCAGCCCCGCTCCCGGGCCCCCTCGCGGGTGCGGCCCGCGGCGACCGGGCGGCGGGGGTTGCGGCGCAGCCATTCGCCCTCCAGCTGGGCCATGCGCTCGTTGTGCGCCCGCAACGCGTCGTTCGAGCCGTACAGCAGCGTGTCGTGCCGTGTCCGGTGGATGTTCTCCAGCTCCTTCATGAGCTGCTGGTCGTCCAGCCGGTCCGGATCGATCCCGGTCGCGGTGATCTCCCGCTCGTCGTGTTCGTTCATGCGGTCCGGGTACCCGCCCGGTGAGCAAGCACTACCACCCCACCCCCGAGCGGCATCCGGGAGGGAGCCATGGATCTCGCCTTTCTGCACCCCTTGTACGAACAGCCCGGCCCCTGGGCCTCCGTGTACGTCGACCTCTCCCGGCACGCGGAGGACACCGCGCACGAGCGGCAGCTGACGGCCGCAGCGGTGGCCCGGGAGCTCGCGGCGCAGGGCGCCGACGAGGCGACCTGCCGGGCCGTGCAGGAGGCGGTGGACGACCTGCGTCACTCCTCCGACCCGCACGGGCGCGCCCTGTTCGCCCACGCCGGCCGGGTCGTCCTCGACCCGCCGCTGGCCCGCCCTCCGCAGGGCGGCACCACCGCCCACTGGGCGCCCCTGCCGCATGTGTCGCCGCTGCTGGAGCTGATGGGCGAGGACCCGGTGTGCGTGGTGGCGTACATCGACCGCAAGGGCGCCGACTTCGAACTGCGCAGCGCGCTCGGCAGCCGGGAGGCGGGCGGGGTCACCGGCCGGCAGTGGCCGGTGCACCGCACGAGCAGCGTCGACTGGTCGGAGCGCCACTTCCAGCTCCGGGTCGAGAACACCTGGGAGCACAACGCGGCGGAGATCGCCGACGCGCTCGCGGTGTGCCAGGAGGAGACCGGCGCCGACCTGCTGATCCTGGTCGGTGACGACCGGGAGCGGCGGGCGGTCCACGAGCGGCTGCCCAAGCGGCTGGCGAACTGCGTGGTGGAGGCCACGCGGGGCGCCGGCAGCAGGCTGCTCGACGACGAGGTGGAGCGGCTGCGCGCCGAGCACGTGCGCGCCCGGGCCCAGGAGGACCTGGACACGTTCCTGGCCGCCCGCACCCCGGACGGCGAGGGGCGGGCCGCCGCGGTGGAGGGTGTGCCCGCGCTGGTCGAGGCCGCCCGCGAGCACCGCATCGACGAGCTGCTGGTCATCCCCGACGGTCCCGACACGCACCGCGAGGTGTGGATCGGCGAGGACCCGGACCAGCTCGCGATGCGCCGTACGGAGCTGAAGATCCTGGGCGAGCAGCACTCCTGGTCCGCCCGCGCGGACGACGCCCTGCTGCGCTCGGCGGTGATGACCGGCGCCCCGGCGATCGCGGTGACCCCGGCGCTGCCGCCGGACGCGGCCGAGGAGGCCGACGCCCCGGTGGGCGGCCTGGGCGCGCTCCTGCGCTGGAAGTGAGCGCCCGCCGGGGCGCGCACCGGCCCGGGCGGCGGGTCAGCGGGCCCGTTCCACCCGCCGCTCGTCCCACACCGGCTCCGGCGTCTCGCGGAGGCGGCCGTCGCTGCCGAAGACGAGGAACCGGTCGAAGGAGCGGGCGAACCAGCGGTCGTGGGTGACCGCGAGCACCGTGCCCTCGAAGCCCTCCAGTCCTTCCTGGAGGGCTTCGGCCGATTCCAGGTCGAGGTTGTCGGTCGGCTCGTCCAGCAGCAGGGCGGTGGCGCCCTCCAGTTCCAGCAGCAGGATCTGGAAGCGGGCCTGCTGGCCGCCGGAGAGCTGGCCGAAGGTCCGCTCGGCCTGGGCGGTCAGCTCGTAGCGGCGCAACCGGGACATGGCGGCGCCCCGGTCCTGGGCGTGCTCCCGCCACAGGATGTCCAGCAGTGTGCGGCCCTGGAGCTCCGGGTGCGCGTGGGTCTGCGCGAAGTGCCCGGGCACGACGCGCGCCCCGAGTTTCCACCGGCCCGTGTGGGCCACGTCACCGCCGGCGAGCAGGCGCAGGAAGTGGGACTTGCCCGAGCCGTTGGAGCCGAGGACGGCGACGCGTTCGCCGTAGAAGACCTCCAGGTCGAACGGTTTCATCAGGCCGGTGAGCTCCAGCCCCTCGCAGGTGAGGGCGCGTACGCCGGTCCGGCCGCCCTTCAGGCGCATCCTGATGTCCTGCTCGCGCGGGGGCTCCGGGGGCGGGCCGGCCTCCTCGAACCTGCGCAGCCGGGTCTGGGCGGCGCGGTAGCGGGAGGCCATCTCGTCGCTGTTGGAGGCGGCCTGACGGAGCGTCAGGACGAGCTTCTTCAGCTGGGCGTGCTTCTCATCCCAGCGCCGGCGCAGCTCCTCGAAGCGGGCGAAGCGTTCGCGCCGCGCCTGGTGGTAGGTGCGGAAGCCGCCGCCGTGCACCCACGCGTCCGCGCCCGCCGGGCCGGGCTCCAGGGAGACGATCTTCTCGGCGGCGCGGGCGAGGAGTTCGCGGTCGTGGGAGACGAACAGCACCGTCTTGCGGGTCTCGGCCAGCCGCTCCTCCAGCCAGCGCTTGCCGGGGACGTCGAGGTAGTTGTCGGGCTCGTCGAGCAGCAGCACCTCGTCGGGGCCGCGCAGCAGCGCCTCCAGCACCAGCCGCTTCTGCTCGCCGCCGGACAGCGTGCTCACCTGCCGCCACTGGGCCCGTTCGTAGGGCACGCCCAGCGCGGCCGTGGTGCAGATGTCCCACAGGGTCTCGGCCTCGTATCCGCGCGCCTCCGCCCAGTCGGCCAGCGCCTGCGCGTAGGCGAGCTGGGCGGCTTCGTCGTCGACCGTCATGACGGCGTGCTCGGCGGCGTCGACGGCGCGCGCGGCCTCGCGGATCCGGGGCGGCGCCACGGACACCAGCAGGTCGCGTACGGTCGTGTCGTCGCGTACGGAGCCCACGAACTGCCGCATCACCCCGAGACCGCCGCTCACGGTGACGCTGCCCCCGTGCGGCTTGAACTCGCCCGTCAGCAGCCGCAGCAGGGTGGTCTTGCCGGCGCCGTTGGGCCCGACGAGGGCGACGACCGCTCCCTCCCCCACCCGGAAGGACACATCGCCCAGCAGCGCCCTCCCGTCGGGGAGGTGGTACTCCAGGTGCGCGGCTTCGAGATGTCCCATGGGCAGCGATTGTGTGGCGGGGCCCATCGCCCGGCAAGCGGTTTTCGCGCGGTGCCGCCCGTGTCGGCGCCACCGCGCGGGCGGCAGGAAACCCGCCCGGCCGGGTAGGCGGGAGGCATGAGCCCCGACGTAGACCTCACCGCCCCGACGCCCGGCCCGCACCCCGTCCGCGACGGCCTCCTGGAGCTGGACCGCCGGCTGTTCGAGGCCGTCGCCGCCCGCCACTGGCCCGGCGCCGACCAACTGCTGCCGCGCCTGAGCCGCAGCGCCAACCACGGCGTGCTGTGGTGCGCGGCCGCCGCCGCGCTGGCCGCCTCCCGCACCCCGAGGGCCCGCCGGGCCGCCACGCGCGGCCTCGCCTCGCTGGGCCTGGCCTCCCTGACCATCAACACCCTCGGCAAGCGCACGGTCCGCCGTCCCCGCCCGGTGCTGGACCCGGTGCCGCTGGTCCGGCGGCTGAAGCGGCAGCCGATCACGACGTCCTTCCCGTCCGGGCACGCCGCGTCGGCCGCCGCGTTCGCCACCGGCGTGGCGCTGGAGTCACCGGCCTGGGGCGCGGCGGTGGCCCCGGTGGCAGCCGCGGTCGCCGTCTCCCGTGTCTACACCGGCGTCCACTTCCCGAGCGATGTGCTGGCCGGCGCGGCCCTCGGCGCGGGCGCCGCGTTCGCCGTACGGGGCCTGGTGCCGACGCGCGCCCAGGTCGTCCCGCCGGCCCGGCCCCGCGCGGACGTGCCCGCGCTGCCCGAGGGCGAGGGCCTGGTCATGGTGGCCAACCGGGGGTCGGGCACGGCGGACCGGGTGCGGGCCCTGTGCGACGCGCTGCCCCGGGCGGAGGTCGTCGAGTGCGAACCGGACGAGGTGGGCGCGGAGCTGGAGAAGGCCGCGGGCCGGGCCCGGGTGCTCGGCGTGTGCGGCGGGGACGGCACCGTGAACGCCGCCGCCCGGGTGGCCCTGCGCCACGGTCTGCCGCTCGCGGTGCTGCCCGGCGGGACGCTCAACCACTTCGCGTACGACCTGGGCGTGGAGGACGTGCGGAACCTGTGCCGGGCGGTGGTCCGGGGCGAGGGCGTGCGCGTGGACGTGGGCCGGTTCTCCTCGGAGACACAGCAGGGGATCTTCCTGAACACCTTCAGTCTCGGGGTGTACCCGGAGCTGGTGCGCGAGCGGGAGCGCTGGTCGCACCGGATCGGCGGCTGGCCGGCCGGGGTGCTGGCGGCCGTGCGGGTGCTGCGCGCCGACCGGCATCCGCTCTACGCCGAGGTGAGGGGCCGTTCCCGGCCCCTGTGGATGCTGTTCGCCGGCAACGGCACCTACCACCGCATGGGTCTGGCTCCGGGCCGCCGGATGGACCTCGCCGACGGGCAGCTCGACGTCCGGGTGGTGCACGGCGGCCGCCGGCCGGCCCTGCGGCTGCTGTCGGCGGCCCTGGCCGGACCGCTCACCCGCTCCCCCGCCCATGCCGCGGTGCAGGTGGGCCGTCTGCACCTGACCGGTGTCGCCGCCGGCACGCTCCTGGCGTACGACGGGGAGATCACCGAGACCCAGGGTGATCTGACGCTGGAGAAGCTTCCCGAGGCGCTCGCCGTCTACCGGCCGCTGCCGGGCAGCTGACCGCCCGCGCCTGACCGGCTCAGTCCATATAGTAAAACGGTAGTCTCACATTCCGGCAGGCACGCGTAGCGTGACGTCCGTCGCCGGGCGCGGATCCGCGGTGTTTCCGCGCACCGGCGCGTCGTGCCGCCGGAGAGGGGATCGGTCATGCCGAAGCCGCGGGAGACCGCCGTCTACACACACGGGCACCATCCGTCGGTGCTGCGCTCGCACACCTGGCGCACCGCGGCCAACTCCGCGCCGTACCTGCTGGACTCGCTCAAGCCCCATATGAAGATCCTCGACGTGGGGTGCGGTCCGGGCACGATCACCGCCGATTTCGCGGCCCTGGTGCCGGACGGGCACGTCACCGGCGTCGACCGGGCGCCGGAGATCCTGGAGCGGGCCCGGGCCACGGCCGCCGGGCGGGGGCTGGCCAACGTCGACTTCGCCGTGGCGGACGCGCACGCCCTGGACTACGCGGACGGCACCTTCTGCGTCGTCCACGCCCACCAGGTGCTCCAGCACGTGGGCGACCCGGTGCGGGCGCTGCGCGAGATGCGGCGGGTGACCAGGCCGGGCGGCTTCGTCGCCGTCCGCGACTCGGACTACGCCGCCATGACCTGGTACCCGGCGTCGGCGGGCATGGACGCCTGGCTGGACCTGTACCGCCGGGTGGCCCGCGCCAACGGCGGCGAACCGGACGCCGGGCGCCGGCTGAAGTCGTGGGCGCTGCGCGCGGGCTTCACCGACATCACGGCGACATCCCACACCTGGACCTTCACCACCCCCGGGGAGCGGCAGTGGTGGAGCGGGCTGTGGGCGGAGCGCACCCTGGAGTCCGCGTACGCCGCTCTGGCCGTCCGGGGCGGCCACGCCACCGCGGCGCGACTGCGGGAAATCGCCACCGCCTGGCGGGAATGGGGGAAACAGTCCGACGGCTGGTTCAGCGTGCTGCACGGAGAAATTCTGTGCAGAAAAGAAGCCTGATCGGCGAATTCCGGGAAACCAGTACGCCAGGAGGTTCACATTATGGTTCCGCTTCTGCTCGTATTGCTTCTCGCGCTCGTTCTGTTCGGTGCCGGATTCGCCGTGAAGGTGCTCTGGTGGATAGCCCTGGCCGTTCTGGTGCTGTGGCTGCTGGGCTTCGTGGCCCGCGGCACGTCCGCGAGCGGCGGCAGGGGGCGCTGGTACAGGTGGTGACATACGAGGAGGCATAGAGGAGGCAGGAAGGCACGGCCCCGCCGCCCCGGGAGGCTCACTCCCGGGGCAGCAGCGGCCCGAGCGGCCCGAGGTCCAGGTTCAGGTCCTCGGGCCGCAGTCCGTAGCGCTCCCGCAGCTCGGCCATGCGGTCCTCGAGCAGCATGAGGGTGAGCCCGATCCGCTCCTCCTGGTCCTCGCTCAGATCTCCCTCGTCGAAACGGCGCAGCGCCTGGCGCTCCATGAGCTGGCGCAGCAGCTCCACCACGGTCAGCACCAGTTTGATCAGATCGCGTTCGACGGTGTCCGGCTGGAACTCGACACGGTTGCGGTGTTCGCTCACCTCACTCCCCCCACGGCGACGGCACATTGGCGTTGACCGAGCTGATCAGCGCGTTCAGGTCGATGCGGACCAGATCGACGTCCGCGATACGCAGTGTGATGTCGCCCGTGAGGACCACCCCGCCGGCCAGGAGCCGGTCGAGCAGGTCCACGAGGGCGATCTCCCGGCGTTCGATGACGGTCACGGCGCCTCCCCCGCGGTGGTGCCCGTGCCCTCCGCGGCGGTGGGACTGCCCCGCTTTCCGGAATCTTCTCGCGGGGGTTCCTCTCCGGCAAAGGAATAGGCCGCCCAGGGGCCGGTGAGTTCCACGCGAATTCCCGGGGCCTCGTCCTTCGTCCGGTCCACCATTTCCACGAATTCCTCGGAGACGTCCCGCCGCACCAAATAGGCGGCGTTGAGTACGTTCCGGCCGGCGGCGCCGGAGAGCGCGGCGTTCTGCGGCGCGTGCAGCCGGGTGTCCTCGGCCCGTGCGGACAGCGTCCGGTGCAGCCGGGTCGCGAATTCCTCGGCCCGCTGCCACATGTCCTCGTGGGCCCGCGACCGCATGCTGCGCTGCCGCAGATAGTCGCGGCCCGACGCGGGCTTCCCGGCCGGCCGCTCCGCCAGGGCGCCTTGCTGGGGGTCGGCCTCGGCGTACACCTTCACGCCCCATTCCACCCGCCCCTCCAGCCGGTCGAGGGTGCGGCGGAAGTAGTCCTCCCGTTCCTCCATCATCACGCGGACGCCGCTGTCGTCCCGGAAGACGGTGGCGAGCCGGAGCGGCAGCGGCGTGGTGACGGCGGTCAGCGCGTCGATGACCTGCTGGTGGGCGCGGGCGGTCGCGGCCAGCCAGTCAAGATCCTCCAGATGGGCCCGCAGCGCCTCCTCGGAGAAGTCCGCCTCGGGCACATGGCTGACCACGGCCACCAGATCGTGGTGGTGCAGCACCCGGGGCGGATCGCCCGCCACCCCCGTCAGCTGGGCCTGCAAGGCCGCGCCGAAGGGGCGGCAGACGGCGTAGACGTACCGCAGTCCGGTCATGGTGACTCCTTCGGTGCGCGGCCCGGCTCCAGTTCCGCCAGGCGGGCGCGCAGCTCGGCGTTCTCCCGGGCGAGTTCCTTGTGCCTGGCGTTCGAGGAGAGCGCCGGGTCGCTCTCCCACCAGTCGATGCCCATCTCCTTGGCCTTGTCGACGGAGGCGACGACGAGCCGCAGTTTGATGGTGAGCAGCTCGATGTCGAGCAGGTTGATCCGGATGTCGCCCGCGATGACGACGCCCTTGTCCAGTACCCGCTCCAGGATGTCGGCGAGGTTGGCGCCCTGCCCCTGGCCGTAGGGTTCGGGCAGTCGGCCGGGAGTCGTCATCGGCGGCTCCCCCGGTCGGCGTACACGTCCTCGTCGCGGTAGGCGCAGGCGTCCTCGCTCTCACCGTCGTCCGCGTCGGCCCCGGTGTCGTCGTACGCGTACACGTCCTCCTCTTCCTCCTCGGGCTCCTCGTACACGTCGCCCTCCTCGGCGTACGGGACCTCCGCTCGCTCGTACCCTTCCTCTTCCCCGTACCGGTCGTGCTCGTCACCGGTCTGCCGGCCGGAAGCCGTCTCCGCCCGGTCCTGCCGGGCTTCCTCGTCTCCGTCCCGGTCCTCCGGTTCCCGGGCCACCGCGTCCTCATGGGTACGGACGTCCTCGCCGTCGCGGATCTCACCGTGCCGGCCGTCCCCCGCCTCACCGTGGAGGGTGACGTGGCGGGCGAAGTTCCTCAGGTCGCGCCGGGCCCGGCGGCCCCGGGCGCGCCAGAGGTCGCCGCTCTTCTCGAGCAGGCCCCGGGGGTGGTACTCGGCGACCAGCAGCACCCGGGTGAGGCTGTCGGCGAGCCGGTGGAAGGAGACGACGCCCTTCGCGGTCCCCGTGGCGCCCTCCGACGTCCAGGAGATCCGGTCGTCGGGGACCCGCTCGGTGATCTTCGCCTGCCGGCCGCGGAGGGACCGGAAGACCCCGAGCCGCCGGCCGGAGGTGGTCTCGTCGGCGCGGTTCGCGCTCTGGGCGCCCGAGGCGGAGGTGCCAAAGTCCTGGTACCGCGTCCACTGGTCGTAGGCGGTGCGCAACGGCACGCCGACGTCGACGTGCTCGACGATCACGGTCGGCGGCCGGCCGGCGCCGCCGCCGAGGTTCTTCAGGGCGCCGGTGACGCCGTCCTTGGCCCGCGAGGCGCCCAGTTCCACCACGGTGCGCACCGGTCCCTTGCCCTCGGCGAGCTTGCGTCCGCCGTCGAGGGCGAGTCTGGCGAAGCCGGGGCTGTTGCCCTCGGCCACCTCGCTGAGCTTGACGGTGGTCTCGCCGAGCTTGCGGCCGACACCCGCCAGCAGGCGCCGCGCCTGGACGGCGAGGTACTCCCGTGCCTCCGCCTTGAGCCGGTCGGCGGCCTCGCTGTGGACCACGTCGGCGAGCGGGCCGTCCTTCGCGGCCGGACGGGCCTCGGAGCCGGCCGGGCCGAGGGTCTGCGTCATCGCTCACCACCTCCCTTCGACTGCGCGGCGCCGCGGGCCGCCCGCCCCGCCGTCTTCTTGGCCGCCCCCGCCTTCTTCGCCGCCGCCTTCTTCACGGGAGCCTTCTTGGCGGTCGTCTTCTTGGCGGCCGTCTTCTTCGCGGGCGCCTTCTTCGCGGTCTTCTTGGCGGGCGCCTCCTTGGCGGCCTTCTTCGCCGGTGCCGTCCCGGCCGCCTCCCGGCCGCCCGGCCCGCCCCGGCCACCGGAACGGCCGGGCGAGGACGGCTGCGCGCGGCCGCGGTCGCCACGGCCCTCGTCGCCGGCGGGCTCCTCGGCGTCCTCGGGACCCTCGTAGCCGTCCTCGTCCTCGTCCTCATCCTCGTAGACGTCGGGGTCGTCGGCGCCGTCACGGCCGGCGCCGGGTGCCCTCTGCGCCCCGCCCGCCAGCTCGTCGCGCATCCGGGCGGTACGGCTGTGCAGGCGGTCGGCGAGCGAGTCGATCCGCCGCTCGATCATGGCGCCCGAGGCCGCCCTGCCCACCCCGCGCAGGTCCTGCCGGAGCTGGTCCCCGATCTCCTTGAACTGCGGGTTGTCCCAAAGTTGCCGGGAGACCAGGTCCGCGACCGCGCGGGGGCTCAGGTTCATCCGCTTGCCGGCCACGAGGGTGCCGACCGCGACGGCGAGTTTCAGTTTTCTCGTGCGCCCCAGAAGGTATCCGGCCCCTACCGCGAGGCCCATTCCCACTCGACTCATGCCGGCGTCCCGTCGCCCGTTCCCGCGCCGCCGCGCGAGGCGATCTCCAGCCGGTCCAGGAGTTCGTCCTCCCGCCGGTCGAACTCCTCCTCACTGATCGCACCGGCCTCCAGCTGCTCCTCCAGACGCCCGAGTTCGGCCCGGATGGCGGCGGGGTCGTAGTAGATCCGCTCGGCCTCCCGGAGCACCTGTCTGATGGCCCAGGCGCTGCCGCGCACCGGGGCGAACGGCAGCAGCAGCGCCTCCGAGATCAGGCCCATGACCTCACGCTCCGGCGTCCGCGCCGCCGGCCGCGGTGGCCGCGGGCTCGGCGGGGCCCGGCTCGACGAAGCTGTAGGGCGGCAGCGGGCCGTTGACCCGCACCTCCAGGTGCGGCAGGTCCTTGCGGGCCTGCTCCACGGCGGCCAGGAAGGTCTCGGCGGAGCCTCGGTCCACCAGGAAGGAGACGTTGGCGAGCCAGCCCGTGGAGTCGGGCCCCGTGCTCACGGCCTCGCAGGCCGGCTCCAGGACGCGCTGCAAGGCGGCGGCGTCCTGGGCCTCCCTGGCCTTGACCGCCGCGGCGACCATCTCGCCGAGCCGGATCTTGTCCTCGTAACTTCCGCCGCCCGCCTTGCGGTTGGCCTCGGCCAGGGCACGGATCTCCGGGCTCTCGGCCATCACGTGGTGCAGGACGGCATCCTCCACGTGGTTGGCCTTGACGTTGTACTCAACCCGGCCGTCCAGCGCCCGCAGACGCTCCCGGTAGTGGTCGGCGCGCTCGGCGAGCACTCCGGTGACGGCCTGGTCGTCGGGGGCGACGCTGCCGAACCGCATGGGCAGCACACAGCCGGCCGCGCCCGTCTCGCTCAGCACGTTCTGGTGGGCCAGCAGATCCTTGCGCTTGGGGCGCAGCCCTTCGGGCGCGTCACTGACGACGGCCGCCAGCTCGCCCTCCTTCAGGATGCGCACGGGGCGCGGCGGTTCGCCGACCCCGCCCATGCCCTCGGGGAGCGAGGGGTGCGTGCTCGCGGTGATGCCGTAGACGTAGGTGCTCACTCCTGCTCCTCCTTCCTGCGGGCGGCCGTGGTCTTGCGGGCGCGCGGGCGTGACTCGCCCTCGCCTTCCTCACGCGCCTGCTTGAAGGCGTCGGAAATGGTCTGGGCGGCGCCGGACAGCGCGCCCTTGGACTTGCCGCGGGCGCCGGACTCGGTGACCTGGCCGACCACGTCGGGCAGGCCCGGGCTCTTGCGCGGCCCGGATTCCAGGTCGAGCCGGTTGCACGCCTCCGCGAAGCGCAGATACGTGTCGACGCTGGCGACGACGACCCTCACGTCGATCTTGAGGATCTCGATACCGACCAGGGACACGCGCACGAACGCGTCGATCACGAGCCCCCTGTCCAGAACAAGTTCGAGCACGTCGTAGAGGCCGGAGCTTCCGCCTCCACCACCGGTCTGCTGTGCCGGTACGACAGTCATGCCGGCTGTTCCTCCTTGGTGTGAGTGGGTGTGGGTGTGCCTCCGGTCGGGCGGCCTAGCCGCCGGACCTGCGCCCGTCGGCCCGTCCCCGCTCGTAGCGGCGGACGCGGCGGTACCCGGTGAGCTGGCCGTCGTGGTCGAGCTCGACCTGGTAGCCGGCCATCAGGCTCATCGTGTCGGGCACCCTCTCGAGTTCGAGGACCTCGACCTCCAGTGCCCAGCCCTCCTCCGTCCGTTCGAAGGACGACACGGACTCGGCGGTCATCCCGGTGAGCTCCGCGAGCTGCTCGCGCGCCTGGCGCAGCACCCGCATGGGGCTCGGCCGGCGGTCCGCCGTGCTGTCCGGCGTGTTGTGCCTTGTGCCGCTGTTGTCGTTGCCGTGGCTATGGCTGTGGTCTTCGGTGTCGTCGACGCCGCTGCTGCCGACGTCCTGTTCGGCCGTCTCGCGACTGTTCTGCGTTTCTTGTGAACTTCGTTGCTCGTGTTGCGAATCGGATGTGTTTTTCGTGTTCGTCATGGCCACCTCCCCCTCCGTGTGGCCGCAAGTTTGTTCGCCAAACCTCCACGGCCCCATGCATCGGCCACCCGATGCCGTCCGCCTGCCCCGCCGGGTGCCCGGCCGCCCGGGCCGTTCAGCCGCGCAGCGCGTTCAGCCGCCGCCGGGCCGGCCCCAGGGCCCGCGGGCGGCTCATGAGCCCGGCCCAGGGGTCGGTGCGCGCCTGTTCGACGGCGTCGGCGACGGTCCAGCGGCGGGCGTGCAGCTCCGGGTCGTCGAGCTGTGTCCAGGCGAAGGGAGTGGCCACGGGGGCTCCGGGCCGCGCGCGGACGGTGAAGGGCGCGACCGCGGTCTGCGCGTAGGCGTTGCGCTGGACGTCCAGGTAGAGCCGTCCGCCGCGGTCCTTCTTGCGGGCGGCGGTGGTGAGCCGGCCGGGGTGCGCGGCGGCCAGGAACTCGGCCACCTCGCGGGCGAACCCCCGCACCTCCTCGACGTCGTGACGGCCGTTCAGCGGCACCACCACGTGCAGGCCGCGCGATCCGGTGGTCATCGGCGCGCAGGGCAGCCGCAGTTCGCCGAGCAGCTCGGCGAGGAGCGAGGCGGCCTCGCGCACGGGCGCGAAGTCGTCGCCGGGAGGGTCGAGGTCGAACACCAGCCGGTCGGGCCGGTCCACCGCGGTGGTCCGGGACAGCCAGCGGTGCAGGGTGAACGCGGCCTGGTCGACGAGGTAGAGGAGGGTGGCCCGGTCGTCGCAGACCGTGTGGCACACGGTGCCGCCCTCCTTGGCCACCTCCGCCCGGGTGATCCACTCCGGGTAGTGGTCCGGGGTGTTCTTCTGCATGAAGCGCGGGCCGTCCGCCCCGTCCGGGTACCGCTCCAGCATCAGCGGGCGGCCCCGCAGGTGCGGCAGCATGAAGGGGGCGACGGCCCGGTAGTAGTCGACGAGGTCGCCCTTGGTGTACTGCGCCGGGTGCCCCGCCCTGCCGTCGCCGGGCAGCAGCGCCTTGCCGGGCCGGTGGATCACGACGGTGCGCCGCCCGGCCCGTACGGTCCGGGAGCCGTCACCGCTCATGGCACCCCTCCCCCGCCCGGCCCGGACGGCGCCGGCCGCTCACGGCACCCGGCGCCGCCGGTTCCACGCCCCGCCGGCCGCTCGTGGCACCCGCCCCGCGCGGCCCGGCCGCCCCCGTCGGCGCGCCCGGCACCGCGACCGCTCACGGCACCACCGCCTGCTCGACCAGCAGGCGGCCGGCCGCCGCGATCGACTCGGCGTCGATGCCCGCGGCGTGCAGCTGCTCGGCCGGGGACGCCGATCCCGGCATCGTCCGGACGGCGAGCCGCACCAGCCGCGGCACGGGCCGCCCGTCGGCGAACGCGCCCAGGACCGCGTCCCCGAGGCCGCCCTCCTCACGGTGGTCCTCCACGGTCACCAGGCAGCCGGTCTCCTCGGCGGCCTGCCGCAGCGTGGCCCGGTCGACGGGCTTGACCGAGTACAGGTCGATCACGCGGACCGGGATGCCCTCGCGGCCGAGCGCGTCGGCCGCGGCCAGCGCCTCGGGGACGGTGACCCCCGCCGCGACGATGGTCATGCGGTCCTGTCCGCAGGAGCGCAGAACCTTGCTCCCGCCGATCGGGAACTCCTCGTCGGGGCCGTAGATCACCTCGCCGCCGCCGCGCGAGGTGCGCAGATAGCGGATGCCGTCCAGGTCCGCCATCGCGGCGACGAGCCGGGCGGTCTGGTTGGCGTCGCACGGGTACAGCACGGTGGAGCCGTGGATCGCCCGCATCATCGCCAGGTCCTCCAGGCCCATCTGGCTGGGCCCGTCCTGCCCGATGGCGACCCCCGCGTGGGAGCCGACGAGGTTGATGCCGGAGCCGCTGACGGCGGCCATGCGCACGAAGTCGTAGGCACGCGTCAGGAACGCCGCGAACGTGGACGCGTACGGCACCCAGCCGCGCGCCGCGATCCCCACGGCGGTGGCGACCATCTGCTGCTCGGCGATGTAGCACTCGACGTAACGGTCGGGGTGCTCCTTGGCGAAGAACTCGGCGCGCGTGGAGTCGCCCACCTCGCCGTCGAGGGCGACGACGTCGTCCCGCGCGGTGCCGAGCGCGGCCAGGGCCTTCCCGTAGGCGTCGCGGGTGGCGACCTTCTCGCCCTTGTCCCAGCGGGGCAGTTCGGCGGAGCGGGAGTCCACCGCGTGCAGGACGCGCGCGGCCGGCGGCTCGTGCACCCGCACGCGCAGGTCCCGGGGACCGCCGAGTTCGGCGATCGCCTCGTCGGCGTCGGGCAGCGGCTTGCCGTGCAGGCCCTCGCGGTCCTCGACGCCCTCGACGCCCTTGCCCTTGAGGGTGCGGGCGAGGATCGCGGTGGGCTGGCCCCGGGTGGACAGGGCTTCGCCGTAGGCGCGGTCGACGGCGTCCACGTCGTGGCCGTCGACCTCGACGGTGTGCCAGCCGAACGCCTGGAAGCGGCGCGCGTAGGCGTCCAGGTCGTGGCCGTGCCGGGTCGGGCCGCGCTGGCCGAGCCGGTTGACGTCGACGATCGCGACGAGGTTGTCGAGGTTCTCGAACCCCGCGGCCTCGGCGGCCTCCCACACCGATCCCTCGGCCAGCTCGCTGTCACCGCACAGCACCCACACCCGGTAGCCGGTGCGGTCCAGCCGCTTGCCGGCCAGGGCGATGCCGACTCCGACCGGCAGGCCCTGCCCGAGCGAGCCGGTCGCCGTCTCGACCCACGGCAGCCGCTGCGGGGTGGGATGGCCCTCCAGGCGGCTGCCCAGCTTGCGGAAGGTGAGCAGTTCCTCGTCGTCGATGGCGCCGGCCGCCTTGTAGGCGGCGTACAGCAGGGGCGAGGCGTGCCCCTTGGACAGCACGAAGCGGTCGTTGCCGGGGTGGGCGGGGCGGGCGAAGTCGTAGCGGAGGTGGTTCGCGAGGAGGACGGCCATCAGGTCCGCGGCCGACATCGACGAGGTCGGATGCCCGGACCCCGCGGCGGCGGACGCGCGCACGCTGTCCACGCGCAACTGCTGGCCGAGTTGGACGAGTTCACCGGTGTTCATGAGTCTCCTTCCGCAGGGGCGTCGGACCGCTTGACGGGGCCGGGTGCGATGTCGGGGCCGGGTGCGATGTCGGGGCCGGGCGCGGGCTGCCCCTCCGGGGGCTCCAGCCGCCCCAGCCGCCTCGGGCGCCCGGGACCGGCTCCCCCGGCGGGTTCCGTCCCGCCGGACGGCGGCGTGCCCGGTTCACCGCCGGGCGGTCCCGGGGCCGGCTCACCGCCGGGCGCTCCCGTGGCGGACGCGGCGCCGTCCCGCCCCGCGCCGGCCGGCGTCCGCGCCAGCTCCGGGGAGGCCGTGTCCAGCGGCACCGACCGGGACCGTACGAGGCCCAACTGCACGGCTGGCGCGGCAGTACGGCGTCCAGCAGCCAGTCCGCGGCGACCCGGACCCGGTTCCCGGGCATCGCCGCGAGGTGGTAGCCGCGGGTGACCGCGCCCGCCGCCGGACCGGACAGGGCGACACCGAGCGGGTTGGCCGCGGCCTTGGCGCCGCCGAGGTCCACGACGAAGCCCGGGTCGCGGTGGCGGTACGGGCGCCGCCCGGCCCCGTGCGGCCCGAGGGACGCCGCGACGTTGCGGGCGCAGACCTTGCCCTGCCGCCAGGCGTGCTGGGCGGTCATCGGCGTGTACCGGCCGGGCTGGCCGAGGTCGGGCACCTCGGCCGCGTCACCGCACGCGGACAGCTCGGGGCGGCCGGGGACCTGGAGGTAGGGGTCGACGAGCAGCCGGCCGCGCTCCATGGGCAGCCCGAGGGACTCCACGAGCGGAACGGGCCGCACACCGACGCACCACACCAGGGCGCGGGTGGGGACGAACTCCCCGTCGGTGAGCAGGACCCCGTCGCGCGTGGCCTCCTTCACGGAGGTGCCCATCCGCACCTCGACGCCCCGCTGCCGCAGGACCCGGTCGGCGGTGGCCGACAGTCTCGCGTCCAGCTCGGGCAGCACGCGGGGCGCGACGTCCAGCAGCATCCAGCGGGGCCGCGGACCGCCGCGCGGCGGATGCCCGCGGACCTGCACGTCGGTGAACATCTGCCCGTGGGCGGCGACCTCGGTGCCGGTGTATCCGGCGCCGACCACCACGAACGTGCACCGGGCGGAGCGCTGCGCGTGATCGCCGCCGGCGGCGGCCGGCTCCACCTGCCGGGTGACGTGGTCGCGCAGGTTCAGCGCCTCCGGCAGTCCGCGGAAGCCGTGCGCGTGCTCGGCGACGCCGGGGATGGGCAGCAGCTTGTTGACGCTGCCGGCGGCGAGCACCAGCCGGTCGTAGCCGAGGCTGCCGCCCCGGCCCTCGGGGTCCGTGCAGTGCACGGTACGGGCGTCGAGGTCGATGCGGCCGGCCTCGCCCAGCACCAGCCGTATGTGCGGCAGCGTGGCCGCGAGGGACACGGTGACCCGGCGCGGTTCGAGTATCCCGGCGGCGACCTGGGGCAGCAGAGGCAGATAGAGGAAGTGGTCGGTGGGGTTGAGCAGGGCGATGTCGGCCTGGTGCCGGGTGAGCCGGACCAGGGTGCGGGCCGTCCGGTACCCGGCGAAGCCGGCACCGACGATCACGATGCGGGGTCGGCTCACGGTCTCGCCTCCGGGCTGTCGCGTACCTCGAACCTTCCGCGTCCCCCTGACCAGGGCGGCCAAACGTCGGCCGGAGTCCCGTCCCGGGTCCGCCGGCGGTTTCCGGACCCGGCCCGCGGGTAACCCGGGGCGGGACCCACCCCTCACGTCCCGGAGGCAGACACCCATGCCCGAGTACGGCTACTTCCTCTCCTGCGAGCAGCACGGGCCCGCCGAGCTGCTGGAGCAGGCACGCATGGCCGAGCAGGCCGGTTTCCAGTCCCTGTGGATCTCCGACCACTACCACCCGTGGAACGACGCACAGGGGCAGAGCCCGTTCGTGTGGTCGGTGATCGGCGCGCTCTCCGAGGCGGTGTCCCTGCCGATCGAGACCGCGGTGACCTGCCCGACCGTGCGCATCCACCCGGCGGTGGTGGCGCAGGCGGCGGCGACCAGCGCGGTGATGACCAACGGCCGCTTCCGGCTCGGCGTCGGCACCGGCGAGGCGCTCAACGAGCACATCGTCGGCCACACCTGGCCGCCCGCGCATGTGCGCCTGGAGATGCTGGAGGAGGCCATCCAGATCATGCGGCGGCTGTTCACCGGCGAGGAGGTCAACCACCACGGCACGCACTACACGGTGGAGAACGCCCGCCTGTACACCGTCCCGGACCAGCCCGTGCCGATCGACATCTCCGGTTTCGGGCCCGCGGCCACGGCGCTCGCCTCCCGGGTCGGCGACGGCTACATCACGATGATGCCGGACGCGTCGATGGTGGAGCAGTACCGCAAGGGCGGGGGCGGCGGCAAGCTGGTCAGCGGCGGCACCAAGGTCTGCTACGACACCGACAGGGACGCGGCGGTACGGACCGCGCACCGGCTGTGGGCGAACGAGCTGCTGCCCGGCGAGCTGGGCCAGGTGCTGCCCTCCCCGAAACACTTCGAGCAGGCGCAGACGCTCGTCACCGAGGACATGGTGCGCGAGAGCCGGGTGTGCGGCGACGACGCGGACGAGCACGTCGCGGAGCTGAAGCGATTCGCCGACGCCGGATTCGACCGGGTCTACGTCAACCAGATCGGCCCGGACACACGCGGCTTCTTCGACTTCTACCGCACGAAGGTGCTGCCGCAGCTCCAGACGGTGTGAGCGGGCCGGGGCGGCCGGCCCGCTCACACCGGAGGCGCCGCCGCACACCGGACCGCCCTCGCGGCCCCGTCCCGCACCCGGGCGGGGCGGGCCGCGGCGGCGAGCGCATGACGCCCCGGCCCAACTAGGCTCACCCGCATGGAGATTCTCGGAGCGACGCTGCGCGTGTGCGTCGACGACCTGGAGAAAGCGATCCCCTTCTACGAGCGCCTGGCGGGCGGCAGAGCCCTCCGTTTCGAGCGCGGCGGCGTCCAGGTGGCCGCGGTGGGCTGCTTCCTGCTGATGAGCGGCCCCGAGGCCGAGCTGGAGGTGCTGCGCAAGGTCGCCGCGACCATCGCCGTGACGGACGTCGAGGAGGCCCACCGGGTCCTCGCCGAACTCGGCGCCGACATCATCGCCGGTCCGGTGCCCACCCCCGTGGGCCGCAACCTCATCGCCAGACACCCGGACGGGGCGGTGTACGAGTACGCCGACCGCCGCGCCTGACCGACGCCACGGCCCGGCATCGTCCCCGCACGGCGATCCCCGCACGCCGTCACCGCCCGGGGTCGTACCTCCGCCGGCAGTGCCACCGAAACGGGATCGGGGATGAGCGACCATGAAGATCAACCGGAAATCACCGTCTCGGCGGTGACGGCCCACCGCTGGTGGTCGCGCCAGGCCCCGTCGATGTAGAGCATCTTCGGGGAGAAGCCCTCCAGCCGGAAGCCACAGGCGCGCGCCAGCGCGATCGACGCGGCGTTGCCCGGCTGGACGTTGATCTCCAGCCGGTGCAGCCGCATCGGCCCGAACGCGTACCGCACGACGAGGCCGAGCCCCTCCCGCATCAGTCCGCGTCCCGCCGCGTGTGCGAAGGCGCCGTAGCCGAGGGCGCCGCTGCGGAAGGCGCCGTGGACGATGTTGTTGATGTTGATGAACCCGGCCAGGGAGCCGTCGTCCTTCTCGCACACCAGGAACCCGGCCTTGTCCGGGTCCTCGATCAGCCGCCCCGCGTAGGCCGCGTAGGCGGCGGCGTCGTCCGGCGGGAAGAGCCACGGACGGTGCAGGTCCCGGCTCTCCCGCGCGCGGGCGGTGAACTCCGCGCCGTCCTCGTGGGTGAAGGGGCGTATGCCCACGCGGGGGCCCTCGGCGAGATAACGGGAAGCGTGGTGCGGCACGGCGCCAGCTTACGACGCCCCCGGCCGGATCACCCGCCGGCCACCGGCAGCTCGACCACCCCGGTGTCCCCGGGTTCGCTGACCACGGTCACCGGCTTGACCCCCCGGTTCCCGGCGTAGGCGCCGTCGGCGGCCGCGATCACGAACCGGAGCCGGTGGCCCTGTTCGTAGCGGTGCACGATGCCGGGCAGCGTGACGGTGAAGCTCCGGGTCACGTCCGGGACCCGGACGGGCGCGACGAGGCGGTGGACCAGCGTCCGGGTGCCGTCGGGGGCGATGTCGTACAGCTTGGCGAACAGCACCAGTTTGTCGGCGGCGTCACCGGAGCGCTGCGTCCGCTCGGCCGCCGGGGAGACGACCTTCAGCGTGGCCCGGGGGGCGCCGACGACATCGAGGGGCCGCTCCAGCGGGGCGCTGGTCCAGGCGAGGTGGGTGCCCTTGGTGTCGTACGGCGCCGGGTCCGGCAGGCCGGTGATCCCGGCCAGCGAGCTCTCCGAGTGGCTGGTGGGTATGAGCCAGTTGGTGTAGGCGCGGCTGCCGCGCGCCACCTCCGCGCGCCGGCCGGCCAGTGTCCCGTCGCCGGAGAGGTAGAACGTCCGGCTGAGCGCGGGCAGACGGTCGGCGGTGGCGTAGGTGCGCCACGGGTCGTCGATCCAGTCGCGGTAGTAGGCGAAGTCCGGTCCGGTGTCGGTGGCCGTGCGCCGGTGGAGGTAGCGGTCGAACCAGGCGAGGATGCGCCGGCCGGTGTAGCTGGTCTCCAGATTGCCCTGCCCGAGGTCGAGTTCGCCGGCGGCCGGGTCGGTGACGCCGCCGCTGTGGCCGGCGGACTGCCAGATCATCTTGGCGGGTCTGCCCTGGGCCTTGAGGGTCTTGTAGGTGGCGGTGGCCTCGTTGAGGTTGAACAGGGTGTCGGCCTGTCCCTGGATCAGCAGGGTGGGCGCCTTCACCCGATTCAGGTACGACACCGGGGAGACGCCGCGCGCGTAGTCGAGCAGGTCGGCGGTGCGGCCGGCCGGGAAGCGGCCGGAGTTGAGGGTGCGGATCGTCTCGCAGGCCCGGGTGACGAAGTGCAGGCAGGTCAGCGAGTTGACGCGGGAGGGGTCGAGGGCGGGCGACAGCAGGGGCTGCCCCTCGCCGATGAGGTAGAAGCCGTTGGTCCACTGCCATTTGAAGACGCCGGGGACGTCCCCCGCGCCGACGGCGTTGTTCGGGTTGAGGGAGTACGCGAGGTCATGCCAGGTGATCATCGGTACGAGCGCGTCGACGCGGCGGTCGACGGCGGCCGTCGCCAGCTGGACGGCTCCCCCGTAGGAGCCGCCGATCATGCCGACGCGCGGATCGCCCGCGGCGTCCAGGGTGACGAAGTCGGCGGTGGTCCCGTCGTCGGCGGCGCGCCGCCCGGCCAGGAAGTCGATCAGCCGGGAGGCGGCGGCCCCGTCGATGTCCGGATCGTCGAGGGAGACCAGGCAGCCGGACTTTCCGAAGCCGAGCCCGGAGTAGACGAGGGAGACGTATCCGCGCTGGGCGAAGGCCTTGCCGATGGCCGCGGTCTGACCGTCGGACTTGCTGCCGCCGAAGCCGTTGGTGGCGAGCACGGCGGGTGCCGGGCGGACGCGGTCCACGCCCGCCGGCCGGTACAGGTCGGCGTCGACCGCGCAGGTGCGGTCGCCCGCCCGCACGGTGAACCTCACGGGGGTGACGGTGTACGCGGCGGTCGCGGGGGCGGCGGGGGCCGGGGCGGCGAGCGCGAGGGGGGCGGCGAGGGCCGCGCCGAGGGCCAGCGCGAGCGGGCCCCGGGTACGACGGGCGCGGGGGGACCTGGGGACACGACGGGACACGGAGACCTCCGCACTGAGGGCCCACTGCGCGGGCAACCCGGCTTACCGACCGGTAGGTACCGGCCGGGAGTCATCGTGTGACACGTGTCAGGCGCGGGTCAATCACTGGGACAGCGGTTTCTCGGCACCGGTTCAGGACCCGGGGCGCTGGTCCCGTTCAGCGCAGCGCCGGTTCGGCCAGTGTCAACGTGCCCGCGTCGGCGTCCAGTTCGGCCGCCACCCCGAAGGGGACCGTCAGCGCGCCCGCGCAGTGCCCGAACCCGAACTCCTCCGCCACGGGCACGCCCAGCCCGCCGAGCCGGTCGGCGAGCAGGGGGCGCAGCCCCTCGCGGGGCTCGCACCGCTCCCACGATCCGAGGAGCACGCCCCGGACCCCGTCCAGCCAGCCGGCGCGCAGCAGCTGGGTCAGGTAGCGGTCCAGCCGGTACGTCTCCTCCCCGACGTCCTCCAGGCACAGCAGCCCGCCGCGCGCGCGGGGCCGGGCGTGCGGGGTGCCCAGTTCGGCGGCGAGCAGGGACAGACAGCCGCCCAGGGTGACGCCCCGTGCCCGCCCGGGGACCAGGGGCGTGCCGCCGGAGGCGAGGGTGGTGACCGTCTCCGGCGCGAAGAGCGTCGCCTTCAGGTGCTCCTGCGCCCGCGCGTTCTTGAGGAAGTCGACGCCCGCCGTCATCGGCCCGTGCAGGGTGACCAGGCCCAGCCGGGTGGCGAACGCCTCATGCAGCGCGGTGATGTCGCTGAAGCCGACGAACACCTTCGGCCCGGCCGCCCGCATCGCCTCCCAGTCGAGCAGGCCGGCGATCCGCTGGGCGCCGTAGCCCCCGCGGGCGCACAGCACCGCGTCCACGGACGGGTCGCACCACGCGCGCTGGAGGTCGGCGGCCCGGTCCGCGTCCGCGCCCGCCAGGTAGGGGAACGTGCCGTGCCGGTCCAGGACGTGGGGGGCCACGACCGGGTCCAGGTCCCAGCCGCGCAGTACGTCGAGCCCCGCCTGGAGCCGTTCCTCGGGCACCGGTCCGCTCGGCGCGACGACGGCCACCCGGGCGCCGGGCGCGAGCCGGGCCGGGCGCAGCAGGGTCTTCACCCGGTCAGCTCCAGTTTCGGTACGTCACCGGGCCGCAGCCCGAAGACCTGGGCGTACAGGGACAGTTCCGCCTCCAGCGCGCGCACCATCGTCTCCGCCCGCCGGAAGCCGTGCCCCTCGCCCTCGAAGGCGAGGTAGGCGTGCGGCACCCCGCGGCCGGCCATGCGGGCCAGGAAGCGTTCGCACTGCGCGGGCGGGCAGATGACGTCGTCCAGGCCCTGGAGCAGCAGGAAGGGCGCGGTGATCCGGTCGGCGTGCTCGGCGGGCGACCGCTCGGCGTACCGCTCGGGCACCCGCGCGTACGGGCCGATCAGCGTCTCCAGGTAGCAGGACTCGAAGTCGTGGGTCTCCCCCGCTCCCCAGCCGGTCAGATCGAGGACGGGGTAGATGATCGTGCCGCAGGCGTAGACGTCGGTGGTGGCGAGCGAGGCGGCGGCGGTCCAGCCGCCCGCGCTGCCGCCGCGCACGGCGAGCCGGCCGGGGTCGGCGGTGCCCTCGTCGGCCAGGGCCCGGGCGACGGCGGCGCAGTCCTCGACGTCGACGACGCCCCACCGCTCGCGCAGCCGGTCGCGGTACCGCCGCCCGTACCCGGTCGATCCGCCGTAGTTGACCTCGGCGACGCCGATGCCGCGCGAGGTGAAGTAGGCGATCTCCAGGTCGAGGACGAGCGGCGCCCGGCTGGTGGGGCCGCCGTGCGCCCAGACGACGTAGGGCGGCAGTTCGCCGTCGGGGGCGGCGCAGCCGGGGTGGCGCGGCGGGTAGACGTGCGCGTGGACCTCCCGCCCGCCGGGACCGGTGAAGGTACGGCTACGGGGCCGGGGGTAGTAGGCGGGGTCCACGGCGTCGCGGTGGGCGGCGCCGATCACCCGGGCGCGGCCGGTGCGCGTGTCCAGCTCGATCACCTCGTAGCCGCTGTGCGGGCTCGCCCCGACGGCCGCCACCCGCTCGCCGAGCGCCGCGAGCGCGGGCGCGAACTCGGTCCACGGACCGGCGGCGTCGGCGATCTCGCCGGTCTCCGGGTCGAGTATGCCGAGGCGGGCGGCGCCGCGGCCGTGCAGCACGGCGATCGGTCCGCTGTCCAGCGGGGCGAACCAGCGCTGGCCCAGTTTCCACAGCGGCCCGCCGAACTCCTCCTCGCGCGGGCACAGCGGGGTCCCGTCGCGGTAGAGGTTCCACCAGCCGGTGCGGTCGCCGACGTGCAGGAGGGACCCGTCGGGCGCCCAGTCCACCTGGGCGATCGACTCCCCGGGGCCGCCGGCCACCGTCCGGGCACCCTGGAAGGTGCCGTCGGGGGCGATGTCGGCGAGGAGCAGTTCGGTGCCGTCCCACGGCATGCGCGGATGGTCCCAGGCGAGCCAGGCGGCACGCCGCCCGTCGGGCGAGATCCGCGGCCCGGTGACGAACCGGTGCCGGTCGTCGGTGAGCTCCCGTACCGCGCCCCGGTCCCCGGCGGCCGAGCCGTCCAGCGGCACCGCGGCCAGGACCCGGCGCACGTCGGTGGGCCCGTCCCCGGTGAACTCCTCCAGGACGCACCACACCTCGCCCCGCTCCGGGCGGATCCGGGGCTCGGCCCAGCGCAGCCCGCCGCCCACCGGCGAGAGGGGGGTCAGGGGGCGCGGGTCCTCGCCGCCCGGCCGCCAGGCGTACAGCCGCTGGTCGGGGAAGTGCGCGAACACCACCAGCGGCCCGCCGGCGTCGGTGACCGCGGCCCAGGGCCGACCGCCGTACTCGATGACCCGGCTGCGCACGTTCCACGGCGCGGGCAGCACCGTCTCCTGCGTGCCGTCGGCCCGGCGCCGCACCAGGGTGCGCCGGCCGCCCTCCGCGGGCCGCGGCTCGGTCCACCACACCTCGTCACCGGCGAAGTCCACGTCCTCCGGGCGGCCGTCATGAGCGGCGGCGAGCGCCGCGTCGATGGGCGAGGGCCACGATCCGTACGCCAGGGTCTGCACGCTGTCCTTCCTCCCCTAGGGTCTTGTCGTCCGGTTCAGGCCGTGCGCAGGAAGCGGTCGAGGACGCGGACGCCGAAGTGGAGGGCCTCGATCGGGACACGTTCGTCGACCCCGTGGAAGAGCGCCTGGTAGTCGAGGTCCTCCGGCAGTTTCAGCGGCGCGAATCCGTAGCAGGTGATGCCCAGCCGGGAGAACTGCTTGGCGTCCGTGCCGCCCGACATGCAGTACGGCACCACGTGCCCCTCCGGGGCGAACGCCTCGACGGCGGCCCGCATCCGCGCGAACAGCGGCGAGTCCACCGGCGCCTGGAGGGCGATCTCACGGTGGTGGAACTCCCACTCCACGTCCGGCCCGGTGAGCCGGTCCAGGGTGGCGCGGAACTCCTCCTCGGTGCCCGGCAGACAGCGCCCGTCGACGTAGCCGACGGCCTCTTCCGGGATCACGTTGACCTTGTAACCGGCCCGCATCATGGTCGGGTTGGCGCTGTTGCGCACGGTGGGCTCGACGAGCGCCGCGGCCGGCCCCAGCTTGTGCAGCAGCGCCTCCGTGCTCTCGGGGTTCTCCGGGTCCACGGGCTCCAGGCCGTACAGGGCGGCGAGCTCGGCGAGGGCCGCGCGCACGGTCGGTGTCAGCCGCAGCGGCCAGGTGTGGGCGCCGATCCGGGTGAGCGCCGCCGCCAGCCGGGTCACCGCGTTGTCCCGGTTCACCTTGGAGCCGTGCCCGGCCCGGCCGCGCGCGGTCAGCTTCAGCCAGGCGGTGCCGCGCTCACCGGCCGCGATCGGGTACAGCTGCCGTCCGGCACCGTCGTGGAAGGTGAAGGCGCCCGACTCGCCGACGCCCTCGGTGCAGCCCTCGAACAGCCCGGCGTGCCGGTCGGCGAGGAAGCCGGAGCCGTCCTCGGCGCTGGCCTCCTCGTCCGCGGTGAACGCGATCACCACGTCCCGGCGGGGCCGCACGCCCTGCCGGGCCCAGGCCCGCACCACGGCGAGGATCATCGCGTCCATGTTCTTCATGTCGACCGCGCCGCGTCCCCAGACGACCCCGTCGCGGATCTCCCCGGAGAACGGGTGCACGCTCCAGTCGGCGGCCTCGGCGGGCACCACGTCGAGGTGGCCGTGGAGCAGCAGCGCGCCGGCCGCGGGGTCGGTGCCCTCGATCCGGGCGACGACGTTGGTGCGGCCCTCGGTGCGCTCCAGCAGCACCGGTTCGGTCCCCGCCTCCGCGAGCAGCGCGGCGGCGTACTCGGCGGCGGGCCGCTCCCGGCAGTCGCCGCCGCCCCGGTTGCCGGTGTCGATCCGGATCAGGTCGGAGGTGAACGTGACGACCTCGTCGAGAGCCTGCGCGTCGGGCTGGTCAGCCATACTGCTCCTCCACCGCTGCCGAGACGATCGTGGTGACCGCCTTGAAGGTCCGGATCGCCTCGTACATAGTGGCGTGGGTGTAGGCGACCTTCCGCTCTCCGACGCGCGCCACGCCCGGCACGACCGTCGCGGCCATCGCCAGATGCTCGGCGTCGAACTCCAGCGCGACGGTGTGCGGCCCGCCGTGCACGGGTACGTGACGCACCGCCAGCGACGCCGCCTCCTTGGCCGCCGCCCGGATCTCGGCGGCGGTCCGCGCGGGCGTCCGGCACACGGCCGCGTACCGCGACACGTGGTCCTTGACGGCGACCTTCAGCGCCCCGGGCGCGTAGCCGAGCGCGTCCTCGCAGGCCACGTCGTCCCCGGTGACGAGCACGACCGGCACCCCGTACTCGGCGACGACGTGCGCGTTGAGCAGGCCCTCGCTGGCCCGTACGTCGTTCAGCCACACCCCGGTGACGGAGTTGGCGAGGTAGGTGTGGGCGAGGACGCCCTCCATGCCGGCGCCCGCGTGGTAGCCGACGAAGGCGATGCCGTCCACGTCGCCGTGCTGGACGCCCTCCACCATCGACAGGGACTTGTGCCGCCCGGTGAGCATCTGCGCCCGCTCGTCGAGCCGTTCCAGCAGCAGATTGCGCATGGTCCAGTGGGCCTCGTTGACGAGCACCTCGTCGGCGCCGCCGTCGAGGAAGCCCAGGACGGCGGCGTTGACGTCGGAGGTGAACATCGACCGGCACCGCTCCCACTGGGGCGTACCCGGCAGCACGTCGGCCGGCCAGGTCACCCCGGTGGCGCCTTCCATGTCGGCGCTGATGAGGATCTTCACGGGGCGCCACGTTACGCGCCGGGCGGCGCACTGGCCAGGACGCGGAGCGGGGGCCGGGCCGCCCGCGCCGGGCGCGGGGACGGCCCCGTGTCACCTCACGGGCGGCGGCCCGCTCCTTCAACCGGTCACACCAGGGCGAGGGAGGCGGCCACCGGCGCCGCGTACAGCAGCGGGATCGGCACGTGGGTGAACCAGCGGGCCCGCACCACCGTGGCGACGGCTCCGAGGAAGTACAGCACCAGGCCGGACGCGGCGAGGACGCCGACGGCGGGCACCGCGAGGCCCACCAGCAGGCCGGCCGCCCCGGCGGCCTTGGCGGCGCCGAGCCAGGGCCACCAGGAGCGGGGGACGCCGTAGCCGGCCAGCGGCTTGGCGATCCACTCCGCGCGAAGGAACGTGGTGATCGCCGAGACGCCCGCCATGGCGGCTCCCAGCACGGTGACGACGACGTAGGCGGTGGACATGGCAGGGGCTCCTCCCAGGCGGGCCGTTCCGGGACGCGCCCGGCCGGCCTCTCGGTTTCCGTATCTCACTGACGTCAAGCGCCGCGGGAGTGTGACGGCGGGCGCCGGTACCGCCCTGTGACGGTGGTCACCCCGCCCGGAGGTCAGTCCTCGTGCCCGAGCTGGAGGTCGCGTTCGGCGCGTCCGCCGCCGGCCACCTGGAGCACGGTGGCGACGGGCGGATAGCCGGCCGCGATGACGGTGTACTCGCCGGAGGACAGGTCGACGAACCGGAAGATGCCGTCGGAGGCGGTGGTGAGCGTGTCGACGACGTTGCCGGCCGCGTCGAGCAGGGTCACGCGGGCCTCCTCCACGGGCCGCCCGCCACCGGCCCGCACGGTACCGCGCAGCACGGCGCCGCCCGCGAGCTCGATGTCCCGCCGGGTCTCCCGGGCGGCCTGGACGCTCACGGGGAGGGCGGCCGGGCGGAAGGCGGGCGCGCTGCCGGCCAGGGTGTACTCGCCGGCCACCAGCTCGGTGATGACATAGCCGCCCTCGCGTCCGCTGCGGGTGCTGGCGACGACCTCGCCGTGCACGTTGGTGAGGGTGACGGTGGCGTCGCGGACGGGGCTGCCGTCGGCGGTGATCACGGAGCCGGCCAGGCGTCCGGCGCCGCCGAGGACGACGTCCAGCTCGACGGGGCGCTCGCCGACGGTCACGGAGACCGCCTGCGGCTGGTGGCCGCCGGCCGCGGCGATCAGGACGTAGGACCCCGGGCCCGGCGTCCCCAGCGCGTACCGGCCGTCGTCGCCGCTGGCACCCCGGCCGACCTGCTGTCCGGCGGCGTCGATGAGGGTGAGCGCCGCGCGGGGCACCACGCTTCCGTCGGGGTGCTGCACCGTGCCGCAGACCGGGGTGCCGGCGGCGTAGGGCGAGCGGGCCTGCGGGATGGGTCCGGCCGGGTGCGGCCCGGTCTCCGTCTCGCCACCGGGGGTGTGGTGGCCTGCTGCGCTGTTCACCAGGGGTGTCTCCTTGAGGAAGAAGGCGAGGACCAGACCGAGGAGGAGGACCGGCACCAGATAGAGGAAGATGCCGGGCATCGCGTCGGCGTACGCCTGGACGTAGGCGTCGCGCAGCCGCGGCGGCAGCGCGTGGACGAGCTGCGGGGTGAGGGACTCGGCGGCGGGCAGTCCGGCGCCGGCCTGGGCGGGGATCCGGTCGGCGAGGGCGTCGGTGAGCCGGTCGGCGAAGAGGGTGCCGAAGATCGCCGCGCCGACGCTGCCGCCGATCTGCCGGAAGTAGGTGTTGGCGCTGGTGGCGGTGCCCAGGTCGGCGGGGCGCACGGCGTTCTGCACGGCGAGGACGAGGACGGGCATCACCATGCCGATGCCGGCGCCGAGGACGGCCATCCAGACGCTGTAGTGCAGGCGGGGCGTGTCGGCGTCGAGGCGGGACAGCAGCCACATGCCGGCCACGGAGAGCGCACCGCCGACGATGGGGTGGGAGCGGTAGCGCCCGGTGCGGCTGATGAGCTGGCCGGAGAGGACCGAGGCGCCGACGACGCCGCCCATCATCGGCAGCATCAGCAGGCCGGACTCGGTGGCGGTGGCGCCGTCGACCATCTGGAGGAAGGTCGGCAGATAGCTGGCGGCGCCGAACAGGGCGACACCGACGACGAGGCCGACCAGGCCGGTGATGGTGAAGACCGAGTCGCGGAACAGGCGCAGCGGGATGAGGGGTTCGGCGGCGTGGCGCTCGGCGACCAGGAAGAGGACGGTGGCCGCCACCGCCCCGGCGCCGAGGCCGAGGATGACGCCCGAGCCCCAGGCGTACTCCGTGCCACCCCAGCTGGTCAGCAGGACCAGGCAGACGGAGACGACGGCCAGCAGCAGCGAGCCCACCACGTCCAGCCGGGGCTTGTCCCGGGGTTTGGGCAGCTTGAGGACGACGGCGACGACGGCCATGGTGATCAGGCCGAAGGGCACGTTGATGTAGAAGCACCACCGCCAGGAGAGGTGGTCGGTGAAGTAGCCGCCGAGCAGCGGGCCGGCGACGGAGGCCAGGCCGAAGGAACCGCCGATCAGGCCCATGAACCGGCCGCGGTCGCGCGGCGGCACGATGTCCGCGACGATCGCCTGCACACCGATCATCAGGCCGCCCGCGCCGACGCCTTGCAGGGCGCGGAAGGCGATCAGCTGGTCCATGGTCTGCGCCCGGCCGGCGAGCGCCGAGCCGACGACGAAGACGAGGATCGCGAACTGGAAGACGCCCTTGCGGCCGCGCAGGTCACCGAGCTTGCCGTAGACCGGCAGGCCGACGGTGGAGGTGAGCAGGTAGGCGGTGATCGCCCAGGACATCTTGTCCAGGCCGTGCAGCTCGCCGACGATCTTCGGGAGCGCGGTGGCGACGATCATCTGCTCCAGGGCGGCGAGCAGCAGCGCCAGCATCAGCCCGCAGAAGACCAGCCGGACCTGGCGCGGACCGAGCGGGGCGGCCGGCTCCAACGTCGGCGCCTGGTCCGCGGGAGGCGCGGCGACCGGTTCGTCCCGCACCAGAGTGGTCCCGACCACGTGTGGCTCCCCTCGTCGCACTTGGACACAAGTCCCGCCTAGACGGACAACTGCGAACAAGTGCGACGAGTTACGGCATATGCGGCATACGCCGGGGGATCACCCGAACCGGTGAGGACGCCAACTCGCCCTCCGCGAACGGATCTTGGCTACTTCTCGACCTCGGCCGCGAGCCTGGCCAGCAGCGCGTCGTAGATGCGGCCGAGGCCCTTGGGAGCGAACGTCTTCTCGAAGAAACCGCCGACGCCCCCGGCGCCCTGCCAGGTGGTGGTGACGATCACGCGGGATGTGCCCTCGCCGGCCGGGGTGACCCGCCAGGTGGTGACCATGGAGGAGTTGCGGTCCTTCTCGACGAGCTCGCCGTCGGAGGGCTCGGTGACCTCCAGCAGGCAGTCGCGGACCCGCTTGCTGGTGGCCTGGAGCTTCCAGTGGACGAGGGTGCCCTCGCCGTCGCCGCCCTCGCGGACCTCGTACTCGCTGAACTGCTCGGGCAGCAGCTTCGCGCGCGTGCCGCTGTAGTCGGCGAGGGTGTCGAACACCGTCTCCGCGTCCGCGGCGACGATCCGCTCCGTCGTGGCCTCGACCTGCGCCATCGGGTTCCTCCAGGAGGTGGTTCTCAGGGTCGGGGCAAGCCAACCACCCCGGCTCCCGGCCGCCAAATCCGGCCGTTCGAACCCGGCCGGGCGGCCCACCCGCACGATCAAGGGAACATCTGTTCTATTCTGAGCCCAGTGCTACCGAGGAGGCGTCATGCGCTGGGACAACCTCACCCTCACCGAGTCCGGCCGCGGCCGGGCGGCCGACGCGGCGCTGTTCGACGCGGACGCGGTCACCACTCGCACCTTCGAGGCGCCGGAGTTCCGGGGGATCACCTTCCACGAGGTGCGGGCCCGCTCGGTCCTGAACCGGGTGCCGGGCGCCTCGCGCATGCCCTTCGAGTGGACGGTCAACCCCTACCGGGGCTGCACGCACGCGTGTGTGTACTGCTTCGCCCGCAAGACGCACAGCTACCTGGACCTCGACACGGGGCTCGGGTTCGACACCCAGATCGTGGTCAAGGTGAACGCGCCCGACGTGCTGCGCCGACAGCTCGCCTCGCCGCGCTGGCAGGGCGACCACATCGCGATGGGCACCAACGTCGACTGCTACCAGCGCGCGGAGGGCCGCTACCGGCTGATGCCGGGCATCATCACCGCCCTGCGCGACCGCGCCAACCCGTTCTCGATCCTCACCAAGGGCACGCTGATCCTGCGCGACCTGGACCTGCTGACGCAGGCGGCCCGCGTGACGGACGTGGGCATCTCCGTGTCGGTCGGCTTCACCGATCCGGAGCTGTGGCGCACGGTGGAGCCGGGCACCCCGGCCCCGGAGCGGCGCCTGGACGTCGTACGGACCCTGAGCGAGCACGGCATCGGCTGCGGGGTCCTGATGGCTCCGGTGATCCCGTTCCTCGGCGACCACCCGGCCCGGCTGCGGGAGACCGTGCGGGCGATCGCGGCGTCCGGTGCCACCTCGGTCACGCCGCTGGTACTGCATCTGCGGCCCGGCGCACGGGAGTGGTTCATGGCCTGGCTCGCCCGCCGGCACCCGCATCTGGTGGGCCGGTACGAGCGGCTGTACGCGGAGGGGGCCTACGCCCCGAAGTGGTACCAGCGCCGGATCACCCGCCAGGTGCACGAGCTGGCCGAGGAGTACGGCATCGGCCCCGCGCGCGGGGGGACGCCGCGCCGGATCCGGCCGCCGGAACCGGCCGCGCCCCCGGCACCGGAGCCGACCCAGCTCTCGTTCCTCTGAGAGCTCCGGGACGCCGTACGCCTGGACGCGCCCCGCGGCGTTCGGGGGCATCCGGCGGGCCGATCGGGTCCCTGCGGGACGGGTCGCGTTTGCGCACGAGGGCTTCCCGGGACGATGCGGCGAGGACCGCTGCCCCCGCGGCCCGCCGCCCCCGCGCCCCCTCCGTCCCGGGAGAACCCCATGAGACAACGCGCCGCCGTACTGTGCGCCACCGCGGCCGTGGTGGCCGGGACCGCCACCGCCGCCCCCGCCGGCGCGAGCCCGCCCCCGCGCGCGCAGGCCCCGGCCGCCGCGGGGCTCGACTGGACGAAGTGCGGCACGGCCAGGTACCCCGCGCTCCAGTGCGCCTCCCTCGCGGTGCCGCTCGACCACGCCCGCCCGCACGGGGAGCGGATCACGCTGGCGCTCACCCGTATCCCGCACACCGCGCCGGCCTCGCGGGGCCCGCTGCTGGTCAACCCCGGCGGCCCCGGCGGCAGCGGGCGGACGCTCGCCGGGTTCGTCGCCTCCTCGCTGCCGGCCGAGGTCGCCGCCCGGTACGACGTGATCGGCTTCGACCCGCGCGGCGTCGGCGCGAGCAGCCCCGCCCTGGACTGCCGCCCGGGCCACTTCGCCCCGGTGCGCCCCGACTCCCTGCCGCGCACGCCCGCGATCGAGCGGGCCAACCTGACGCGCGCCCAGTCCTTCGCCCGGGCGTGCGGCGCGAAGTACGCGCGCGTACTGCCGTACCTGGACACGGTCAGCGCCGCGCGGGACATGGACGCGATCCGGGCGGCGCTGGGCGCGCCGGAGATCAGCTACGTCGGCTACTCGTACGGGACGTACCTCGGCGCCGTCTACGCGAAGCTGTTCCCGCACCGGGTCCGGCGCATGGTCCTGGACTCGGTCGTCGACCCGGCGGGGGTCTGGTACGAGGACAATCTCGGCCAGAACCGGGCGTTCGACGACCGCCACCGCGCCTTCCTCGCCTGGGTCGCCCGGCACGACGCGACCTACCGGCTCGGCACCGACCCGGCGCGCGTGGAGGACCGGTGGTACGCGATGCGGGCGGCGCTGGCCGGGAAGCCGGCGGCCGGGAAGGTGGGCGCGGCGGAGCTGGAGGACACCTTCGTCGCGGGCGGCTACTACAACGGCTACTGGCCGGCCCTGGCCGCGGCGTTCGCGGCCTACGCGCGGGACCGGGACACCGGGCCGCTGGTCACGGCGTACGAGGCCCTCGGCGCCGTGGACGCCGCGCGCGACAACGGCTACAGCGTCTACGCCGCGGTGCAGTGCCGGGACGCGGCCTGGCCCCGCGACTGGCGCCGCTGGCGCGCGGACCACCGGGCCTCGTACCGGAAGGCTCCCTTCATGACCTGGAACAACGCCTGGTACAACGCGCCGTGCGCGTTCTGGCCGGTGCGGGCGCTACGGCCGGTGGACATCGCCAACGGCGAACTGCCGCCGGTCCTGCTGTTCCAGGCGACCCACGACGCCGCCACCCCGTACGAGGGCGCGGTCAGGGTGCGCCGGCTGCTGGCGGGCTCCCGCCTGGTGGTCGAGGAGGGCGGCGGCAACCACGGCGTCACGCTGAGCGGCAACGCCTGTCTGGACCGGCATCTGGCGGCCTATCTGGCCGACGGCACGGTGCCGCGCGGCGGTGGCGGCGGGGCGGACGCGGTGTGCCCGGCGCTCCCGGAGCCGGTACCGCCGGCGTCGAAGGCGGCGTCCGCGTCCGCGCGCGGCTTCACCCTGCACCGGCTGCTGGGCCCGCGTCCCCGGTGACCTGACGGACCGCCGGTGCGGCACCGCCGGGGCCGCGGTCGCCCCGGACGCGGACCCGCCGGCCCCGGTCCGCCTTCACCGCCGCTTCGGGATCCGCGCCAGCGCCCGTACCGCCGCCTCGGCCAGGGCCGGGTGGGCGAGGGCCTCGTCGAGGACGGGCCGGGCGCGGGGGTCGCCGAGCGTCCCGAGGCCCTCCACGCAGGCGAGCGCGACCCGGCGGTAGGGGTCGTGCGGGCGCAGCCGCCGCCGCAGTGTGGTGATCAGCGCGGGCACGGCCTCCGGGGCGCGCAGCTCGACCAGGAGCCGGACGGGGTGCAGGGCGTAGGCGACGCGCAGTTCGTTGGTGGCGAGCGCGGCGGCGGCCCGGGCGGTGCGCGGGTCGCCGAGGCGGGCCAGGGCGTACGCGGCGGAGGCGCAGCGCGGCGGATCACGGTGGTTGAGCAGCAGCACCAGGGACTCGAAGGCCCGCCGGTCCCCCGCCAGCCCCAGCCGGAACGCGGCCAGTTCCCGGGCCCACAGGGGCTGTCCGGGCTCGGTGAGGACCGCCGCCAGCTCGTCCCGGTCCCCGGTCGTCACGAGGCGCTCGTACGCCTCCGGTCCCCCGGACTCGGCCCGTAGACGCTCCGTGACCGCTCGCAACTCTTCGTCCATGACACCGAGGTTAGGGCGGACGCGGGCCGTTGGGGACGTGCCGGACCGACCCACCCGGCCGGGGCACCCGGCCAACGACAGGGGCTGGCGCGCTCGTTACCGGGCAGTTAAGCTCAGACGAGCGAGCTACCCACTCGCGACCCTCCTCGCGGCGGTCTGGTGACGCGGCCGCCGCGCGGGAAAGCCATCACCCCAGGCCGTCAAGGCCGTGGGGGGCGTCGGTTCGGTACCTCGGGTACCGCAGTACGGCCCGGCCCCGGGACAGGGCCGGCCGGTTCCGGCCGCCGCGCGGGCGTGTGCACGCCCGGGCCGGCGGCACCGGGCGTGTGCGCTCGCAGCCCGGCGACACCCGCACTCCTCATCCCTGACGCACCGGTGCGCCCGTCGGCGCCCCCGGCGGCGTCTCCCGTCGTCACCCTCATTCCTGGAGTCCGCGATGGCCACTCCCCTGTCCGACACCCCCCTGTCCCCGCTGCGGACCGTCGCCGTCGTCGGCCTCGGCACCATGGGCACCGGCATCGCCGAGGTCCTGGCCCGGGCCGGCCGTGACGTCGTCGGCATCGACATCGGCGAGGCGCAGACCGCGCGTGCCGCCGCCGCGCTGGAGGCCGCCACCGCCCGCGCCGTCGCCCGGGGGCGGCTGACCGAGCGGGAGCGCGCGGACGCCCTCGCCCGGGTGCGCACCTCGACCGACCTGCGGGCGGCGGCCGGCGCCGATCTGGTGATCGAGGTGGCGCCGGAGTCGTACGAGATCAAGCAGCGGATCATCCGGGAGCTGGACGGCATCGTGCGGCCGGACACCATCCTGGCGACCGGCACCAACGCCCTGTCCGTGACGCGCCTGGCCGCCGACTCGGCCCGCCCCGAGCGGGTGCTGGGCATGCACTTCTTCAACCCGGCCCCGGCGATGAGGCTGGTGGAGATCGTCTCGTCCGTGCTGACGGCGCCCGCGGCGGTCGGGGCGGTCACCCACCTCGCGCTGGACCTCGGCAAGGAGCCCGTCGCGGTCGGCGACCGGCCCGGTTTCGTCGCCGACGGGCTGCTGTTCGGCTACCTCAACCAGGCCGCGGCGATGTACGAGGCGAAGTACGCCTCGCGCGAGGACATCGACGCCGCGATGCGGCTGGGCTGCGGGCTGCCGATGGGGCCGCTCGCCCTGCTCGACCTGATCGGGATCGACACCGCGCGCACGGTCCTGGAGGCCATGTACGCCGCCTCGCACGACCGGCTGCACGCCCCCGTTCCGATCCTGAGGCAGCTGAGCGAGGCGGGGCTGACGGGCCGCAAGGCGGGGCGCGGCTTCTACACCTACGAGGCTCCGGGCAGCCCGGCCGTGGTGCCGGACGCGCTGACGCCCGGGGAGGGCGGTGGGCAGGTCCCCAGGCGTCCCGTCCGCTCGGTCGGGGTGGCCGGCTCCGGCACCATGGCGTCGGGCATCGCGGAGGTCTTCGCCAAGGCCGGGTACGAGGTGGTCCTCGCCGCGCGCAGCACGGAGAAGGCGGAGGCCGCCAAGGCCCGCGCCGGCGCGTCCCTGGCCCGCTCGGTGGACCGGGGCCGGCTGACCGCCGAGGCCGCCGCGCGGACCCTGGAGCGGATCCGCCCCACCGCCGCCTACGACGACTTCGCCGACGTGGACCTGGCGGTGGAGGCCGTCGCGGAGGACCTGGAGGTCAAGCGGCAGTTGTTCGCCGTCCTGGACAAGGTCTGCCGGCCGGGCGCCGTCCTGGCCACCACCACCTCCTCCCTCCCCGTCATCGCCTGCGCCCGCGCCACCGCGCGCCCGCAGGACGTGATCGGCATGCACTTCTTCAACCCCGCCCCGGCGATGAGGCTGGTGGAGGTGGTGCGCACGGTGCTGACCGCGGACGACGCGCACGCCACCGTCCGCGGGGTCTGCGCCGAGATCGGAAAGCATCCCGTGGACTGCGGTGACCGGGCCGGGTTCATCGTGAACGCGCTGCTGTTCCCGTACCTGAACAACGCGGTCAAGATGGTGCAGGAGCACTACGCCTCGCTCGACGACATCGACGCGGCGATGAAGCTGGGCGGCGGCTATCCGATGGGCCCCTTCGAGCTGCTGGACGTGGTCGGGCTGGACGTGTCGCTCGCCATCGAGAAGGTGCTGCACCGCGAGTTCCGCGACCCCGGGCTCGCCCCGGCGCCGCTGCTGGAGCATCTGGTGGCCGCGGGCTGCCTCGGCCGCAAGACCGGCCGCGGCTTCCGCGAATATGCCAAGCGCTGAGCGGCCCGGCGACTGGTTCCGGCCCGGTGACGACTGGGGCGGACTGCTGGACCCGGGCGGGTGGCCGGCACCCGCCCGGCGCACCTGCGCGCCGCCCTCCGCCGCCCGGGCGGACCCCGGTCATGCGCACCGAGCTGCGCACATGCAGTACGTTCGGGGCATGTCCCAGCCCGCCAAGTCCTCACGTACACCCGCCACGCCCGACGCGCCGGAGAGCGCCGCGGGCGGCCGTGCCGCCGCCCAGCGGCTGAAAATGCGCCGAGAACTGGCGGCGGCGGCGATGGAGCTGTTCGCGACCAAGGGGTACGAGGCGACCACCGTCGACGAGATCGCGGCCGCGGCCGGGGTCGCCCGCCGCACCTTCTTCCGCCACTTCCGCTCCAAGGAAGAAGCGATCTTCCCGGACCACGACGACACCCTGGTGCGCGCCGAGGCCGTCCTCAACGCCGCGCCCGCGCACGAGAATCCGCTCGACACGGTGTGCCGCGGCATCAAGGAAGTCATGAAGATGTACGCGGCCCGGCCGGAGATCTCGGTCGCCCGCTACAAGCTCACGCGTGAGGTGCCCGCGCTGCGCGAGGCGGAGATCGCGTCGGTGGCCCGCTACGAACGCCTCTTCACCCGCTATCTGCTCGGCCACTTCGACGAGCGCGCGCACGCCGACGACGCCAATGACGACCCGCTGCTGGCCGAGGTGGCCGCCTCCGCCGTGGTCACCGCCCACAACCACGTGCTGCGGCGCTGGCTGCGGGCGGGCGGCCAGGGGGACGTGGAGAAGCAGCTCGACCACGCCTTCGCGATCGTCCGCAAGACGTTCGGCACGGGCATCATGGCGGGCCGCACCACGGCCCCGCGGCCGGCCGCCGCGACCGCCTCCGCCCAGGGCGAGGTGCTGGTGACCGTCGCCCGTACCGACGCCCCGCTCGACGAGGTCATGCGCACGATCGAACAGGCCCTCAAGGAACGCTGAGCACCCTCCCCCGCTGTGAGAACGGCCACCCGCCCGGGTGGCCGTTTTGGCATGTCAGGGGCGGGTTTCCGGCCGCCTCCAGCCCCCTTCCGATCGATCATCGCTCATCTGATACGTAAAGTTTTCATCTGAGAGCAATTACTGGCACCCAGTGCCTTGCGAGCTGACACGGCGTGCCATACGTTGAAGGTGTCCGGGCGGCCGGAGCGCGGCGACCTACCGCGCGCCGGCTGTCCCAGCGGACCGACGGCCCGCGCGCCCGGACGCCTGCGTCACAGGCACCCTCCCGCGCCACAAAGCGCTGCCGAACCGCTCCGCCCCGCCGAACCGACGGCCCCCCTCACACCACCTCAGCAGCACCGACGTAACCCCCAGCGCCCCTCCCTCAGGGCGCTCATCGCCGGAGGCAACACCGTGACCGTGAAGGACATCCTGGCCGCGATCCAGTCGCCCGACTCCACCCCGGCCGACTTCGCCGCCCTGCCGCTCCCCGAGTCGTACCGCGCGATCACCGTCCACAAGGACGAGGTCGAGATGTTCGCGGGCCTTCAGACCCGGGACAAGGACCCGCGCAAGTCCATCCACCTGGACGAGGTCCCGGTGCCCGAACTCGGCCCGGGAGAGGCCCTGGTGGCCGTCATGGCCTCCTCGGTCAACTACAACTCGGTGTGGACCTCGATCTTCGAGCCGCTGTCCACCTTCGGCTTCCTGGAGCGTTACGGCAAGCTGTCGCCGCTGGCCAAGCGGCACGACCTGCCGTACCACATCATCGGTTCCGACCTCGCGGGCGTCGTGCTGCGCACCGGCCCCGGCGTCAACGCCTGGAAGCCCGGCGACGAGGTGGTGGCCCACTGCCTGTCCGTCGAGCTGGAGTCGCCCGACGGCCACGACGACACGATGCTCGACCCCGAGCAGCGCATCTGGGGCTTCGAGACCAACTTCGGCGGCCTCGCCGAGATCGCGCTGGTGAAGTCCAACCAGCTCATGCCCAAGCCGGACCACCTCAGCTGGGAGGAGGCCGCCGCACCGGGCCTGGTGAACTCCACCGCCTACCGGCAGCTCGTCTCCCGCAACGGCGCGGCGATGAAGCAGGGCGACAACGTGCTGATCTGGGGCGCCTCCGGGGGCCTCGGCTCCTACGCCACCCAGTACGCCCTCGCCGGCGGCGCGACCCCGATCTGTGTGGTCTCCTCGCCGCGGAAGGCCGAGATCTGCCGGAAGATGGGCGCCGAGCTGATCATCGACCGCACCGCCGAGGACTACCGGTTCTGGAAGGACGAGCACACCCAGGACACCAAGGAGTGGAAGCGGTTCGGCAAGCGCATCCGCGAACTGACCGGCGGCGAGGACGTGGACATCGTCTTCGAGCACCCCGGCCGCGAGACCTTCGGCGCCTCGGTGTACGTGACCCGCAAGGGCGGCACGATCGTCACCTGTGCCTCCACCTCCGGCTACATGCACCAGTACGACAACCGCTACCTGTGGATGTCGCTGAAGCGGATCGTCGGTTCCCACTTCGCCAACTACCGCGAGGCGTACGAGGCCAACCGCCTGATAGCCAAGGGCAGGATCCACCCCACCCTGTCCAAGGTCTACCCGCTCCACGAGACCGGCCAGGCCGCCCACGACGTGCACCGCAACGCCCACCAGGGCAAGGTCGGCGTGCTGTGCCTCGCCCCCGAGGAGGGCCTGGGCGTGCGCGACCACGAGATGCGCGCCGAGCACCTCGACGCCATCAACCGCTTCCGGAACGTCTGAGGGGCGCCGCATGACAGAGCGTCGCAAGGAACGGGACCGGCCGTGGCTCATGCGGACGTACGCGGGGCATTCGACCGCCGAGGCGTCCAACGAGCTCTACCGGCGCAACCTCGCCAAGGGCCAGACGGGTCTGTCGGTGGCGTTCGACCTGCCGACGCAGACCGGTTACGACCCCGACCACGTCCTCGCCCGCGGCGAGGTGGGCCGGGTCGGGGTGCCGGTCGCGCACCTCGGTGACATGCGCCGGCTGTTCCAGGACATCCCCCTGGAGCGGATGAACACCTCGATGACCATCAACGCCACGGCCATGTGGCTGCTGGCGCTCTATCAGGTCGTCGCGGAGGAGCAGGGCGCGGACATCACCCGGCTCCAGGGGACGACCCAGAACGACATCGTCAAGGAGTACCTGTCGCGCGGGACGCACGTCTTCCCTCCCGGGCCCTCCCTCCGCCTGACGACGGACATGATCGCGTACACGGTCTCCCACCTCCCGAAGTGGAACCCGATCAACATCTGCAGCTACCACCTCCAGGAGGCGGGAGCCACCCCGGTGCAGGAGATCGCGTACGCGATGTCCACCGCGATCGCCGTCCTCGACGCCGTGCGCGACTCCGGCCAGGTGCCGCGGGAGCGCATGGGCGATGTCGTCGGCCGGATCTCCTTCTTCGTGAACGCGGGCGTCCGCTTCATCGAGGAGATGTGCAAGATGCGCGCCTTCGGCCGTATCTGGGACAAGGTCACCCGTGAGCGGTACGGCATCGAGGACCCCCGGCACCGCCGCTTCCGTTACGGCGTCCAGGTCAACTCCCTCGGCCTGACGGAGGCGCAGCCGGAGAACAACGTCCAGCGGATCGTGCTGGAGATGCTGGCGGTCACCCTCTCCAAGAACGCCCGCGCGCGTGCGGTGCAGCTGCCCGCCTGGAACGAGGCCCTGGGGCTGCCCCGCCCCTGGGACCAGCAGTGGTCGCTGCGCGTCCAGCAGGTGCTGGCGTACGAGAGCGACCTGCTGGAGTACGACGACATCTTCGAGGGCTCGACGGTGGTCGAGGCGAAGGTGGACGAGCTGGCCCGGGCCGCGCTCGCCGAGATGGACCGGATCGAGGAGATGGGCGGGGCGCTGGCCGCCGTGGAGTCCGGGTACCTCAAGTCGCGGCTGGTCGCCTCGCACGCCGAGCGCCGGGCCCGCATCGAGTCCGGCGAGGAGAAGATCGTCGGCGTCAACGTCTTCGAGTCGACCGAGCCCAGCCCGCTCACCGCCGACCTGGACACCGCCATCCAGACGGTCGACCCGGCGGTCGAGGCCCGTGTCGTCGCCTCGCTCCGGCACTGGCGGGACACCCGCTACCAGCCGCCGTTCAACCACCCGCGCCCCTGCAAGGCCCTGGAGCGCCTGAAGCAGGCCGCGCGCGGCACCGAGAACCTCATGGAGGCCACCCTGGAGTGCGCCCGCGCCGGTGTCACGACCGGCGAGTGGGCCGGGGCCCTGCGCGAGGTGTTCGGCGAGTTCCGGGCGCCGACCGGGGTGTCGTCCGCGCCCGTGGCGGTCCCCGCCGAGGAGGGCTCCGCGCTGTCCGGGGTGCGCCGCAAGGCGGAGCGGACCGCCCGGGAGCTGGGCGTCGGCAAGCTGCGCTTCCTCGTCGGCAAGCCCGGCCTGGACGGGCACTCCAACGGCGCCGAGCAGATCGCCGTACGGGCCCGGGACGCCGGCTTCGAGGTGGTCTACCAGGGCATCCGGCTGACCCCGGAGCAGATCGTGGACGCGGCCCTGGCGGAGGACGTGCACGCGGTCGGCCTGTCCGTCCTCTCCGGCTCGCACGCCCGGCTCGTGCCGGACGTGCTGGAGCGGCTGCGTGTGGCCGGTGCCACAGACATTCCGGTGATCGCCGGTGGCATCATCCCAAGCGGTGACGCCGAAGAGCTGCGGGCCGCCGGAGTGGCCGCGGTCTTCACCCCGAAGGATTTCGACATCACCGGGATCATCGGCCGGATCGTCGACGAGATCCGGAACGCGAACAAGCTCGACCCCCTGGAGGTCCCCGCATGACCGCCCACCCGTCGCCCGCCACCCCCCTTTCCCCGGGCGGCGCCGCAGCACAGCCTTCGTTCAACCGGCTCCGCCCCCGGCGCTCCTGCCTGGCGGTGCCGGGCTCGAACCCGCGCTTCCTGGAGAAGGCCCAGGGCCTCCCGGCCGACCAGGTCTTCCTCGACCTGGAGGACGCGTGCGCGCCGCTCGCCAAGCCCGAGGCGCGGCACACCATCGTCAAGTTCCTCAACGAGGGCGACTGGACGGGCAAGACGCGGGTCGTGCGGGTGAACGACTGGACGACCGAGTGGACGTACCGGGACGTCGTCACGGTCGTCGAGGGCGCCGGCCCGAACCTGGACTGCGTCATGCTGCCGAAGGTCCAGGACGCCCAGCAGATCGTCGCCCTCGACCTGCTGCTCACCCAGATCGAGAAGACGATGGGCTTCGAGGTCGGCCGGATCGGCATCGAGGCGCAGATCGAGAACGCGCGCGGCCTGAACAACGTCAACGAGATCGCGCAGGCCTCCCCGCGCATCGAGACGATCATCTTCGGCCCGGCCGACTTCATGGCGTCGATCAACATGAAGTCCCTGGTCGTGGGCGAGCAGCCGCCCGGCTACCCGGCGGACGCCTACCACTACATCCTGATGAAGATCCTGATGGCCGCCCGCGCCAACGGCCTCCAGGCGATCGACGGCCCCTACCTCCAGATCCGCAACGTCGACGGCTTCCGCGAGGTCGCCGGCCGCGCCGCCGCCCTCGGCTTCGACGGCAAGTGGGTGCTCCACCCCGGCCAGGTGGACGCCGCCAACGAGGTGTTCTCGCCCTCCCAGGAGGACTACGACCACGCCGAGCTGATCCTGGACGCGTACGAGTACTACACGTCCGAGGCGGGCGGCAAGAAGGGTTCCGCGATGCTGGGCGACGAGATGATCGACGAGGCCAGCCGGAAGATGGCCCTGGTCGTCGCGGGCAAGGGGCGCGCGGCCGGCATGCGGCGCACCAGCGGCTTCGAGATCCCGGAGGCGTGAGCGCGATGCGGTTCGGACGCACCTACGAGGAGTTCGAGGTCGGGGCGGTGTACAAGCACTGGCCGGGCAAGACGGTCACCGAGTACGACGACCACCTGTTCTGCCTGCTGACCATGAACCACCACCCGCTCCACCTGGACTCCCACTACGCGGAGCAGACGACGGACTTCGGCCGGAACGTGGTGGTGGGCAACTACGTCTACTCCCTGCTGCTCGGCATGTCGGTGCCGGACGTCTCCGGCAAGGCGATCGCCAACCTGGAGATCGAGTCGCTCCGGCACGTGGCGCCGACCTTCCACGGCGACACGGTCTACGGCGAGACCACCGTGCTCGACAAGTGGCCGTCGAAGTCGAAGGGCGACCGCGGCATCGTCCACGTCGAGACCAGGGGCTACAAGCAGGACGGCACGCTGGTGTGCGTGTTCCGCCGCAAGGTGATGGTGCCCACCGAGACCTACATCAAGGAGCGCGGCGGCGAGCAGCCCGGCCGCCCGGAGCCGAAGCCGCAGGAGAAGTAGATGAGCCGCCTCGCCCAGACCCACGGCCTCACGGACGTCCAGCGGGAGATCCTCGCCACCGTCCGGGACTTCGTGGACAAGGAGATCATCCCGGTCGCGACCGAGCTGGAGCACCGCGACGAGTACCCGCAGGCGATCGTGGACGGGCTGACGGAGCTGGGCCTGTTCGGCCTGATGATCCCCGAGGAGTACGGGGGTCTGGGCGAGTCGCTGCTGACGTACGCGCTGTGCGTGGAGGAGATCGCCCGGGGCTGGATGTCGGTGTCCGGCATCATCAACACGCACTTCATCGTGGCGTACATGCTCAAGCGGCACGGCACCCGGGAGCAGAAGGACCACTTCCTGCCGAGGATGGCCGCCGGCGAGATCCGGGGCGCCTTCTCGATGTCGGAGCCGGGCCTGGGCTCGGACGTGTCGGCGATCACCTCGAAGGCGGTGAAGGACGGCGACGAGTACGTCCTGACCGGCCAGAAGATGTGGCTGACCAACGGCGGCACGTCGTCGCTGGTGGCCGTCCTGGTGCGCAGTGACGAGGGTCACCCGGAGGGCATGGCCCCGCACAAGTCGATGACGACCTTCCTGGTGGAGAAGGAGCCCGGCTTCGGCGAGGTCCGTCCCGGCCTCACCATCCCGGGCAAGATCGAGAAGATGGGCTACAAGGGGGTCGACACCACCGAGCTCATCATGGACGGTCTGCGCGTACCGGCCGATCAGGTGCTCGGCGGGGTGACCGGCCGAGGTTTTTACCAAATGATGGACGGCGTGGAGGTGGGCCGTGTCAATGTGGCGGCGCGTGGCTGCGGCGTCGCGCAGCGTGCCTTCGAGCTGGGCGTCCGCTACGCCCAGCAGCGTCACACTTTCGGCAAGCCGATCGCCCAGCACCAGGCGATCCAGTTCAAACTCGCGGAGATGGCCACCAAGGTGGAGGCCGCTCATGCGATGATGGTGAACGCGGCACGCAAAAAGGACTCCGGGGAACGAAACGACCTTGAGGCGGGGATGGCCAAGTACCTCGCCTCGGAGTACTGCAAGGAGGTCGTGGAGGACGCCTTCCGGATCCACGGCGGCTACGGCTTCTCCAAGGAGTACGAGATCGAGCGCCTCTACCGGGAGGCCCCGATGCTGCTCATCGGTGAAGGGACCGCCGAGATCCAGAAAATGATCATCGGCCGCAGGTTGCTCGAAGAGTATCGATTCCAGGGCTAGATGTCCGGATACGGGGTGTTTTCTTGGAGAAGAAGATCACACCCCGTAGGCGGTCTTCGGCCGCCGACTCGGCTTCTTGGCTTACCCAGTTGCGGCCCCGAGCCGCTACGATCGCCGGAAAGCCGCCGTCCCCCGTCAAAGCGCGGCATCATCCGCTACGAAGGTCATCCATGCCCCACAGCCAAACCTCTGCACCTCGCGACAGCCTGGCCGGCGTACGCCTCGCGCGCGGAGCATCGCCGTGGCTCCTCCCGACCGTGGCCACCGCGGCCCTCAGCCTCGCCCGGGCGCGCCGTTCCGGCGCCGCCAAGGCCATCGCCGTCCCCGCCACCGCGCTCGCGGCGGGGATGCTGTGGTTCTTCCGCGACCCCGAGCGCGAGATCGCCCAGGGCCGGGTCATCTCGCCCGCCGACGGCGTGGTGCAGAGCATCATGCCGTGGAAGGACGGCCGCACGCGCGTCGCGATCTTCATGAGCCCGCTCAACGTACACGTCAACCGCGCCCCGCTGGCCGGCACGGTCACCTCGGTGGAGCACATCCCGGGCGGCTTCGTTCCCGCTTTCAACAAGGAGAGCGAGAACAACGAGCGGGTCGTCTGGCACTTCGACACCGAGCTCGGCGACATCGAGATGATCCAGATCGCCGGCGCGGTGGCCCGCCGCATCGTCCCCTACGTGCCCCGGGGCACCAAGGTGGAGCAGGGTGAGCGGATCGGCCTGATCCGGTTCGGCTCGCGCGTCGACCTCTACCTGCCCGAGGGCGTGGAGGTCGCGGTGGAGGTCGGTCAGAAGACCGTGGCTGGGGTGACTCGCATTGACCGTGATTGATCCGGAGACCCAGACGGGCTGGGTGCCCGAGGCCGCCGAGGCGGACGACGAGGAGGAGATGCCCCTCTCGCTCCGCCTGTCGATAGCCGACACCCTCACGCTCGGCAACGCCACCTGCGGCTTCATGGCGGTGTACTTCACCACCACCGGCATCCTGATCCCGCACCTGTCGGGCAGCCAGGAGACCGGCATGGCACGGCACAGCGCGGCCACCGCGGTCATCCTGATGCTGTGCGCGGCGGTCTTCGACCTGTTCGACGGCCTGGTGGCGCGCAAGCTGCGCAGCTCGCCGATGGGCGCGGAGCTGGACAACCTCTCCGACCTGATCAGCTTCGGTCTGGCCCCGGCGTACTTCGTCCTGGTCTACGGGATGGTCGCGGACGACGCCCACCAGCGGGTGGCGGCGGTCAGCGCGATCGTCGTGCTGCTGGCGGTGGTGCTGAGACTCGCGAGATTCTCGTGCGTCACGGTCAAGGACGGGACGTTCCAGGGCATGCCGTCACCGTTCGGCGCGCTCACGGTCGTCTCGATCGTCCTGCTGGAGCTGCCCTTCGTGGCGACGGTCCTGGCCGTCCTCGGCACGGCCTGGCTGATGGTGAGCCGGGTGGAGTACCCCAAGCCGCGCGGCCGTCTCGCGGTGGCGATGCTCTCCTGGATCGTGCTGTCGATGGGGCTCCTGGCCGCCTGGGCCTTCGACGCCCCGAGCGGCCAGCTGCTGCTCCAGACCGGCTGCGCGCTCCAGCTGGTGATGGGCGCGGTGATCCCGCTGTTCGCCACGGCCCGCCGGGTGAACAACTTCCGCGACAACCGGCGCGAGGCGCGCGCGGCGCAGCTGCCGTAGCGCTCCGCTGAGTGGGCCCCGGACCCGGGTGTGGGTTCGGGGCCCTCCGTCTGTCCGCGTACCGGCGAGGGCGCGGGCCCCGCTCGGGGCTGCGCCCCCAGGCCCCCGGGCCTGTGCCCACCCACCGCCCGACTCGGTGGGGGTGGAGGTGGTGGCCGGTTCTCCAGCCCGTCCGGCGTTTTGAGGACGAGGCCGTTCAGGGCGACAGCGGGGGTCCGGGGCGGCAGCCCCCGGGAACGGGGAGGGGCGGCGGGGGCGGAACTCCTCCAGGCCCTCCTCTAGGCCCTCCCTCTAGGCCAGGAAGTCCCGCGCGATGTTCTCCGCGACCCGCTCCAGGATCGGGCCCGCCTCCGCGATGCACTTCTCCACGTCCGGCTCGATCTCCGTCAGCGGGTAGGCCCGGCGGATCCCGGCCCGGCCCAGCGTCTCCGCCGGCAGGGCCAGGCGCCCGCACACCGCGACGACCTCCTTGCCGGCGGTCCGCGCGGCGGCGGCGACGCCCGCGGGGGCCTTGCCGTGCAGCGTCTGCTCGTCCAGCGACCCCTCCCCGGTGATCACCAGGTCGGCGCGCTCCAGCGCCGGGGCGAAGCCCAGGACGTCCAGCATCACCTCGATGCCGGGGCGGAAGCGGGCGCCGAGGAGGAGCGCGCCGTAGCCGATGCCGCCCGCCGCGCCCGCGCCCGGGGAGGCGGCGTACTCGGCCGCCTTCGCCCCCACGGCGTCCTCCAGGACCTTCGCGTAGTGGGTGAGGGCCGCGTCCAGGGTCTCCACGTCGTCCGGCGAGGCGCCCTTCTGCGGGCCGTAGACCGCCGGGGCGCCCTTCGGGCCGGTCAGCGGGTTGTCCACGTCGCTCGCGAGCACCAGTTCGACGGAAGCCAGGCGCGGGTCCAGCCCGGTCAGGTCGGCCGTGGCCAGATCGGCGAGGCCCCCGCCGCCCGGCGCCACCGGCTTCCCCTCCGCGTTCAGGAAACGAGCCCCGAGCGCCGTCAGCATGCCGGCGCCGCCGTCCGTGGTGGCGCTGCCGCCGACCCCGAAGACGAGGGTGCGCGCGCCCGCGTCGAGGGCGGCCCGCAGCAGTTCCCCGGAGCCGTGCGTGGACGCGGTCAGCGGGGCCAGGACACCGGCCGGCAGCCGTTGCAGTCCGCTCGCCTCGGCCATCTCCACGACCGCGGTGTCACCGCGCAGCGCGAACGCCGCGGTCACCTCGTCGCCCAGGGGCCCGGCGACCCGTACCTCCCGGCGTTCGAACCCGGCCGCGACCGCCGCGGCCACCGTCCCGTCACCGCCGTCGGCCACCGGCAGCGCCTCGACCCGCACGCCGGGCACGACCCGGCGCAGCCCGGCCGTCACCCGCTCGGCGACCTCGACGGCCGTCAGCGACCCCTTGAACTTGTCCGCGGCGACGAGGACCCCGCGGGCCCCGTCCAGTGCAGCGTCCGCCACTTGCTTTCCCCTCGCTTTCCGGGCCCCGTGTACATCCCCGTACGCCGAGGCCAGTCGCGCCGCTGTGACCTTAACCGGAGGACGCCCCCGCCGTCATGCCCCTGCCCAGCCCCTGGACCGCCCGGATGCGGGTACACCGTCACCATGACCTCTGTGAGCGGGCAGCCGCGGCTCGCCGACCGCGTCCTGGGCGGCTGGCTGGGCCGGATCGCGGGCAACATGCTCGGCAAGCCGGTGGAGCAGGGCGAGGTGTGGACGCGCGACCGCATCGACCGCTATCTGCGGCAGGCCGGCGCCCTCCCCCTGACCGACTATCTGCCCGAGCCGGTCGGCGACAGCGACCGGCTCGCCCTGCGCCCGGAGTGGCGCGGCTGTGTGCGCGGCCGCATCCACGGCAGCTGCCGCGACGACGACGTCGACTACGCCGTCCTCGGCCTGCATCTGCTGGAGACGCACGGCTTCGGGTTCACCACCGAGCAGGTCGGCGACCTGTGGCTGCTGCGGCTGCCGTACCTTCAGACCTTCACGGCGGAGCGGGCGGCGTACCGCAACCTCGCCAACGGGCTGAAGCCGCCCCTGACCGCCACGTACGACAATCCGTACCAGGAGTGGATCGGCGCCCTGATCCGTGCCGACATCCACGGCTGGACCTGTCCCGGCGCCCCGGGCCGCGCCGCGCTGCTCGCCCGCCGGGACGCGGTGCTGTCCCACACCGGCAACGGGGTGTACGGCGCGATGTGGGCGGCGGCGCTGATCTCGGCGGCGTTCACCGCGCCGACCGTGCGCGAGGCGGTGGAGCAGGCGCTGGCCGTGATCCCGGCGGGCAGCCGCCTCGCGCGCGTCGTGCACCGGGTGGCATCGCTCCACGACACCCGGATGACGTGGGAGGACACGCTCGCCACGGTGGCCGAGGAGACCGCCGGGCTCGGCTGGATCCACACCGTGCCCAACGCCGCCGTCCTCACCGCCGGGCTGCTGTACGGCGATGGGGACTTCACCCGCACCATCACCCTGACCGTGCGCGGCGGGCTGGACACCGACTCCAACGGCGCGACGGCTGGCTCGGTCGCCGGGGTGTTCGGCGGCGCCTCGGCGATCCCCGCCCAGTGGACGGAGCCCCTGCGGGACACGGTCCGCAGCGCCGTGTTCGGCTTCGACGGCGTGCGGATCAGCGAGCTGGCGGAGCGGACGCTGCGGCTGGCCGGTGACCCGGCCTGAGGGCGGGGCGGCGCGGCGCCGGCCGTGAGGCGGGACGCCGCGCCCCCCGCCCCTCCGCGGCTCAGCCCGTGCGGACCGGCTGACCGGCGACGACCGGGTGGTCCCGTTCGATCAGCCCCTGGGCGGCGGCCCCGCCGGGCGAGCCGAGCTCGTCGAAGAACCCGGCGTTCACCGCCTTGTACTGCGCCCACTCCTGCGGGGTGTCGTCCTCATAGAAGATCGCCTCGACCGGGCAGACCGGCTCGCAGGCTCCGCAGTCGACGCACTCCTCGGGGTGGATGTACAGGGCCCGCTGTCCTTCGTAGATGCAGTCGACCGGGCACTCCTGGATGCACGCCTTGTCCTTGACGTCGACACAGGGCTGGGCGATCACGTAGGTCATGGGACTCTCCTTCTGCTCTGCCGCGGGTTCGGGTGAGAGGAGCCCCGCCGGGGCCGTTGACGACGCGGCCCATCACGGTGACGCGCGGCGGCACCTCCATCCCCTCCGGCCCGGCCTGTCACCTCCTCGGCCAGCTTGCGGACGTCGGCTAGAGCCCGGCCACAGGACGGGCAGGACGCGATCTCCCCGCCGCCCTCGCCGGACCGGGCTCAGCGGAGCCCGTCACGTCACGCGGTCGCGCCCCCGACCAGCAGGGTCGTGTCGATGAGGCGGTTGGAGAATCCCCACTCGTTGTCGTACCAGCCGAAGACGTGTACGTGGCGCCCGTCGATGACCTGCGTGAGCAGCGAGTCGAAGATGCAGGACGCCGGGTCCCTGACGATGTCCGCCGAGACCACCGGGTCCGCGGTGTAGCGCAGGATCCGCGCGAGATCGCCGTCCGCCGCCTTGCGGAAGAGCGAGTTGACCTCGTCCACCGTCGTCTCGCGGGCCACCCGAACGGTCAGGTCGGTCAGCGAGCCGACGGGGACGGGGACCCGCACCGAGTACCCGTCGAGCTTGCCTTGCAGGCTCGGGAGCACGAGGCCGATCGCGCTGGCGGCGTTGGTGGTGGTCGGGATGGTGCTGAGGTTGGCCGCGCGGGCACGCCGGGGGTCGGGGTGCGGGCCGTCCTGGAGGTTCTGGTCCTGCGTGTAGGCGTGGATCGTGGTCATGGTGCCGCACTCGATGCCGAGCCCGTCGTCGAGCACCCGGGCCATGGGGGCCAGGCAGTTGGTCGTACACGAGGCGTTGGAGACGATCGTGTGCCGCTCGGGGTCGTACAGGCCGTCGTTGATCCCCATGACGAGGGTGAGGTCCGCGTTCTTCGCCGCGGCGGAGACGACCACCTTCGAGGCTCCGGCGTCGATGTGCGCCCGGGCCTTGGCGGCGTCGTTGAACACGCCTGTCGACTCGATGACGACGTCGACTCCGAGGCGGCGCCAGGGCAACCGCGCCGGGTCGCGTTCGCCGAGGACCTCGACCACGGTGTCCCCGACCCGGATCGACGAGCCGTCCGCCACGACCTGCTGCGGCAGCACCCCGTACACGCTGTCGTACTTCAGCAGGTTCGCCAGGGTCTGCGCGCTGGTCAGGTCGTTGACCGCGGCCACGCGGATGTCGGCGCCGGACGCGAGCAGGGCGCGGAAGTAGCTACGGCCGATACGGCCGAAGCCGTTGATTCCCACAGTGATTGTCATGATTCCCGTCCTGAAGGGGCGTGATCATCCACGGCGACGATCGACTTTCGCACCAGGCCCTCGCGCTCTTGATGTCGGGATTGACGCGCCGTTGCGCCGAGGCGCCCAGGCCAACCACCCACCTGGGCAAGGCGCGTGGGCCGCGATCGATCAGGAGCTTATATAAGCCTGCGATACATTTCCAGGGTGACTTCCACCCCGCGTGTCCCCGTGCAGGACGACTTGGATATCGGCGACCTCACCCAGGCGATCGAGAACTTCAACCGCTACTACATCCGCCTGCCCACGGTGCAGAAGCTGTCGTTCACGACGCTGTCCGTGCTGGACACACTGGCCCACGGCGGCCCGAAGCGGCTGACCGAGCTCGCCCGAACCGAACAGATCAGCCAGCCGGGTCTCACCCAGCTGGTCACCCGGCTGGAACGGGACGGGCTCGTCGAACGGCGCCCCGATCCGACGGACGGGCGGGCCGTGCTCATCCACATCACCGACCGGGGCCGGAGCATCGGCCGGGCCCGGCACGAGGACCGGGGCCGTCATCTGCTCCCGCTGATCGCCCGGCTGACGCCCGCCGAGCGGCGGGCGATCGCCGCCGCCCTGCCCGCCCTGTCCCGCCTGGCGGAGCTGGGCGCCCAGGCGTCCGGACGGTAGGACGCCTTCGCGCCGGGAACGGGCCGGACCGCGCCCGCCCGGCGGCAGCTCCGAAGAGGAGGGTCAGCCCTCGTTGGTGCGGGGCTGGGCGTCGATCTCCCGCAGCGCCTCGTCCCGCTCGGCGATCCTCGCCTCGGTGCGGTGACCGCGCGCGATGTAGTCCCGGACGACGAGTTCCACGGCGTCCTGGGGATTGCCCACCCCGGCGAGCACCATGACCTCGACGACGAGTTGGGCGTCCAGGGAGACGGAGACCTTGGCCATGCGGGGGACGCTAGCACCCCCCGCCCGCCCGCGGTCCGGTGATGCGTGGACCGGGGACGGATATACGTTCGCCGCGGTGGCCGGGGCGGCCTACCCTCGGCAGCATGAGCAAGCCTCTCGTCGCCCTCCTCAGCGGCGCGGGTGTCTCGACCGACTCCGGCATCCCCGACTACCGCGGGCCCAACGGACTGTGGCGGCGGGACCCCGAGGCCGAGAAACTCGTGACCTACGCGTACTACATGGCCGACCCGGAGATCCGGCGGCGGTCCTGGCGGATGCGGCTGAAGAACCGCACGCTGCGGGCGCGGCCCAACGCGGCGCACCGGGCGGTGGCCGAACTGGAGCGGTCCGGGGTGCCGGTCCGGGTGATCACGCAGAACGTGGACGGGCTGCACCAGCTCGCCGGTCTGCCCGCCCGCAAGGTGCTCGAACTGCACGGCACCGCGCGCGGTTACGTCTGCACGGCCTGCCATGCCCGGGGGCCGATGGAGGACGCCCTGGCCCGGGTCGAGGCCGGTGAGGAGGACCCGCCGTGCCTGGAGTGCGGCGGGATCCTGAAGTCGGCGACCGTGATGTTCGGCGAGCGGCTCGACCCCGAAGTCCTCGGACAGGCCCTGGCCATCAGCAAGGCGTGCCAGGTGTTCGTCGCCGTCGGCACCAGCCTCCAGGTCCAGCCCGCCGCCGGCCTCGCCGGCGTCGCCGCCGACCACGGCGCCCGCCTGATCATCGTCAACGCCGAACCGACGCCGTACGACGACCTGGCCGACGAGGTGATCCGGGAGCCGATCGGCACGGCGCTGCCGGCGCTGCTGCGCGGGCTGCACCCGGGAGAAGACGGGACGAGTGACTGAGCGCGTGGAGGAGGCCGTCCCGATCCTGCGCGTGGCCGACGCCGCCGCGGCCGTGCGGTGGTACGCACGGCTCGGCTTCGCCGAGCAGTGGGTGCACCGCTTCGAGTCGGGCCTGCCGGCCTTCGTGGAGGTCGCGCGCGGGCGGGTACGGCTGTTCCTGTCGGAGCACGCCGGGGACGCCCGCCCGGGCACGCTGGTGTACCCGCGGGTGACGGACGTCGACGCGGTCGCCGCCGAGTTCGGCGTGCGGGTGGAGGAGACGCTCTGGGCGCGCGAGGTGGAGCTGTGCGACCCGGACGGCAGCCGCCCGCGGGTCGGCACGCCGAGCGGGTGAGGTGCACGCCCGCGCCAGGCGCGCTCTCGCCGCGTCCCGCCGGGATCGTGGACGCGCTGCCCCCCGAGACCCGGGGTGCGGGTCCTGGAGGTCGGCTGCGGACCGGAGGCCGCCGCGCGGGCCATGGCGACGCGGCCGGTGTCGGGGCACGTCCTCGCCGTCGGCCGTTCGGCCCCGGGCGGAGGCCGGCTCGGCCCGGGAGATCGCCTCGGCCGGACGGGCGTGCGCTGTGTCGCGGCGGAGGACTTCGCGCGGAAGCCCGGGAAGGAGCCCTTCGGCCCGGTCTTCGCCGTGCGCGTCGGCGCAATTGGACGGGCGCCGCCCGGAGGCGGGACGGCGCGCGCTGGAACGCGTCGCCGCCGCGCCTGCCCCGGGCAGACGGCTGTCCGTCGGCGGTGGCCGGCCCCCTGCGGGAGATCCTGGTCTCGGTCGGGGGACTGCGTGGCAGGGCGTCCACGGAAGGGGTCGTGACACCGGGACGGCGCCGTAACACCGTCCCGGGGCTGGACGTACCACTGCGCCGCGGGTACATCAGCCGACGATGTGAAGCCGTCCGTCGTAGCCGCCGAACCCAGAAGTGATCTTGTGGTAGTCGGTGAAGCCGTCACCGAAGCCCTCGCCGAGGGTGAGCGTGCCGTCCTTCTCATAGGCCACCAGGTCGGCCTTGCCGTCACCGGTGACGTCACCGAACTTCAGCCGGCCGTCGTACCCACCGAACCCGGACGTGATCTTGTGATAGTCGGTGAACCCGTCACCGAAACCACGCCCCATCGTGATGGTGCCGTCCGGCTCATAGGCCAGGAGGTCGGCCTTGCCGTCACCGGTGACATCCGCGAAGGAAAGCCGGCCGTCATACCCGCCGAACCCGGACGTGATCTTGTGATAGTTGGTGAACCCGTCACCGAAACCCTCG